>CAYYUU010000158.1:0-10427 GCA_964474955.1 uncultured Alcaligenaceae bacterium
GAGCATCTGGGAGAAGATCGGGGACAGTTTCAACGGCATCGGCGAAGGCGTTATGAGCTTTCTGTCGCGACTGTTCGGATCGAGCAACGAACGATACGTCAAAAACATCGGCTACATCCGAGCGAAAAACACCGCCGAACACGCCGTCATCCCCGGTTCCATTCTGGCCCGGGTCAACGACCTCGAAGAAGCCATGATGGAGCTGGACGACGACGAACTCAAGGCCAAGACGGACGAGTTCCGCGAGCGTCTGGAGAACGGCGAGACACTCAACGACATCCTTCCCGAAGCCTTCGCCGCCTGTCGTGAAGCCGGTCGCCGGACGAAAGGGATGCGGCATTACGACGTCCAGATCGTGGGGGGCGTAGTGCTCCATAAGGGCGACATCGCCGAGATGGTCACGGGCGAAGGGAAAACCCTCGTCGCGACACTTCCGGCGTACCTCAACGGCCTCCAGGGCAAGGGCGTTCACGTCGTCACAGTCAACGACTACCTCGCCCGACGTGACTGCGAATGGATGTCTCCGATCTACCAGGCCCTCGGCCTGACGTGTGGTTACATCCAAAGTGACATGGATCCCGTCGATCGGCGCAAGGCCTACGATTGCCACATCACCTACGGCACGAACAGCGAATTCGGCTTCGACTACCTGCGCGACAACATGAAGCCTGCTCGGTGGGGCGATGCGAACTACCCCACGGACATGCACCAGTGTCAAAAGGCTTTGCACTACGCGATCATCGACGAGGTCGACAACATCCTCATCGACGAAGCCCGGACCCCGTTGATCATCTCCGGAGAGGCCCACGGCGACCTGAAGAAATACTCGCGGGCCAACGACATTGTCTTGCAACTCAATGACCTCGAGAAGAAGGCCCAACAGGAACAGCGGGTCTCGATCTCGGCGGATCCGAACGACCCCAACGCGTCGAAGGGCTATTACTTCCAGGTCAACGAGAAAGAACACTCTTGCCACTTGACCGACGAGGGCGTCCGCAAGGCCGAAGAACTCGCGGGCGTCGAGAGCTTCTACACGGCCGGGAACATGGAGTGGCCGCACCTCATCGACAACGCCCTGAAGGCTCACCACCTCTACCAAAAAGACAAACATTACGTCGTCATGCGGCACCCCGAAACGAAGGAGATGGCCGTCGTCATCGTCGACGAGTTCACGGGCCGTTTGATGGTCGGGCGGCAATGGAGCGACGGACTCCATCAGGCCGTCGAAGCCAAGCACGCTCGCGAGGGCGTCAAGATCAAGCAAGAGACCCAGACGCTCGCGACGATCACCCTGCAGAACTTCTTCAAGCTCTACGACAAACTCGCCGGGATGACCGGGACGGCCATGACCGAGGCCAACGAGTTCTGGAAAATCTATAAACTTGACGTCGTCTCGATTCCGACCAACATGCCGCTCATCCGCGACGACCGCCCCGACCTAATCTACATGACCGAAAAGGAAAAGTGGGTCGCCGTCGCCGACGAAATCGAACGAGTCCACAAGTGGGACATCGTCCGACTTCCCGGCGGAGACGAAATCGTTGGGACCGTGACCGGGGAAGATGAGTGGACCGTCTTCACCCTGACCAACGGCAAGACGATCGAGGGAACCATCCTCGAAGACGAAGACGAGGACGAGGACGAAGAAGACGACACAATCCGCATCCAACTTCGCGGCAAGACCAAGATCAAGGAAGTCTCCGAAGACGAAATTGCGTCCCAGGAAGAACACGGCCAAATCGTCATCCAACCGAAGGGCTCGAAGGAGAAGAAAACGTTCTCCGTCGATGACATCGACGCCTACGAGCCACGCGGTCGTCCCCTTCTGATTGGTACGACGACAGTCGAAAAATCCGACAAGCTCAGCGCCCTGTTGAAGAAACGCGGCGTCAAGCACGAACTGCTCAACGCCAAACCCGAGTACGCCGCCCGGGAGGCCGAGATCGTTGCCCAAGCCGGAAGGATCGGGGCCGTCACGATCGCCACGAACATGGCCGGTCGTGGGACCGACATCGTCCTTGGCGGCAACGTCGAGTTCCTCGCCTGGTCCAAGTTGAGTAACAAGTACGAAACTCGTCTGGACGTTCCCCCCGAAGAGTGGAAAGCGGTCGTCGACGAAATCGAAGCCAAGGAGAAGATGAAGGAAGAAGGTCGCCGGGTCGCCAACATGGGTGGACTCGTCGTCATCGGGACCGAACGCCACGAAGCTCGCCGTATCGACAACCAACTCCGTGGTCGAGCCGGTCGTCAAGGCGATCCTGGTAAGACCAGTTTCTATTTGTGTCTCGAAGACGACCTCATGCGAGTTTTCGCTGGGGACTGGGTCAAGAGTGTGTTGCAGTGGTCGGGCATGGAGGAAGGCCAGGCCATCGAGAGCCGGATGGTCTCGCGGCGGATCGAAGCGGCCCAGAAGAAAGTCGAAGAACGAAACTTCGACATCCGCCGAAACTTGCTCGAATACGACGAGGTCATGGACCACCAGCGGAAAGAAGTCTACGGGTATCGCCAACGAATCCTCGAAGGCGCCAATTGCAAGATGCTCATCTGTGAGATGCTTTACGAGCAGATCAGTAAGGCCGTCAATGCGTTTTCCGATCCGTCGTATGGCCCGGCGAGCTTCGCCGAGTTCGTCTCCAACCGGCTCTCGACCGAATACGGCAGCCACGAATTCATGCGAATGGACTTCGAGCAAGCCGAACGATTCGCTCGGGAAAAAGCATTCAAGCGGGTGCCGACGGTCATCCACGACGCCATCGAAGAAAATCTCAATCCCGACGCCGAGGACAAGAGCGAATGGAACTGGCAGGCGATGGCGTCCACCGTCAACACCCGATTCGGCTTGAAATATAACGAACGACAACTCAAACAAATCGGGACCGATCATCTTGGCGAAACCCTCATCATCGAAGCCAACAAGGTCGTCGAGGATTTCGACTTGTCGGAGGGCCAACGCTATCTCGATCCGTCGTGGGGCTTGCGATCGATCGTCGATTGGGTCCGTTTGACGTTCGGCATTCACAAGGAAGCCGACGAACTCGGAGACAAGGAACCCGAGGAACTCAAGGAAATCATCTACCAACACGTCAAGGACCTCTATCGCCAAAAGGACGCCGAGTTCCCGGTTCGCGTGGCCATCGGACGATTCATGGCCGACGGACCGCGACGTTCTGCCGGTGCCGGAATTCGCTACGACCGTGATGGATTGTTCCAGTGGGGCAAGGACCGATTCGGGAAGTACGATGACCTGGTCAATCCCGAGGAGTTCAAGACCGAGTCTCGGGCGAAGCTCACCGACAAGCTGATCGACGTGAGCAAGAAGAACATGCCCGAGGAAATGGACCAGTTCGACATCGACGACGGTCTCGCCGAAGCGTTCGAAGGCGTCGCCGAATTGGACGAGGAAACGGCCACCGCGTTCGCCGAGTGGTTGCAGGAAAACTTGGACCTGGAGATCGAGCCATCGGAATTGATGGAAATCGACGTCGACGAAGCCCGCACGAAACTCTGGAACCTCTACGACGCCAAGTATCGCCGCGAAATGCGAAAGATGGAGCGTTCGCTGTTGCTCCAACACGTCGACAGTTCGTGGAAAAACCACCTCCACGTCATGGACCACCTGCGGAGTAGCATCGGGCTGCGTGGCGTGGCCCAGGAAGACCCCAAGACCGAGTACAAGCGTGAGGGGATGAAGATGTTCGATGAGATGTGGAACGGCCTGCGGGACAAGATCGCCGACACGATCTTCCGCATGGAAGACGCCGACGTCTCCGACTACACGCTGTGGGACATCACCGAGTTCCGCCACGACGAAGCCGCTTCCGCCGCGATGATGGCTCCGCCCGAAGGCAGCATCATGGCCGAACAACAACAAGCCATCCAGAGCAGCCAACAGACCGAAGGCGTCAAGGCCGCGACGATTCGCAATCGCAAGCAAAAGGTCGGACGGAACGATCCGTGTCCGTGCGGCAGCGGCAAGAAGTATAAGAGCTGCTGCTTGCGGAAGGCTTAGAGAGGGAATAGGGAATAGAAAAGCCACGGAGTGGCGACATATTGTAGCCGTGGGTGTGAACCCACGGAATGGCGAGAAAACACACCTCCCCGCGGCCTGACGGCCACGGCTACAATATGTCGCCACTCCGTGGCTTTTCCGACCAGACAACACTTCCTTTGAACATCCCAGCGGAAAGGATTCCGATGCGATACCTTCTCAACGTCGTCTACCTACTCGCCTTCGTTCTAATTTCTCCCTGTCTCATCTACAAAGCCATCACCACAGGAAAATATCGAGAAGGTTTCTGGACCAAATTCTTCGGACTTGTTCCGCACCGCGAAGGAAACAAACGATGTGTTTGGTTTCATGGCGTAAGCGTCGGCGAGGTCTTGCTCCTGCGAAAAGTTGTCGCTGCCTTTCGCAAGAGATATCCGGACTATGAAATAGTTGTCTCGACAACGACCAACACGGGCATGGAAGAGGCCAAGAAACATTTCTCGGACCTACTCGTTTTCTATTGGCCGTTTGACTTTACGTGGGCCATTTCGAGTGTCTTCCACCGAGTTCGTCCGCAAGCTGTTGTCCTTGCCGAAAGCGAACTCTGGCCGAATTTCCTCTCACTCGCTCGACGAAATAATATTCCAGTTGCCGTCATCAATGGCCGCATGAGTCCGCGAAGTGCGCGACGATATCAGCAACTCGGATTCCTCACCAAACCTATGTTGCGAAACGTTGATCTGTGGGCCGTCCAAACTCCAGAACACCAACAACATCTCGAACAACTCGGAGTTACTAACGTTATCACAACGGGCTCTATTAAGTATGACGGAACAACTATAGATAGAAACTCGCTCGCGACCAAACAGTTCCACGAATTATTCGCTATCGAACAAGATGAAATCGTACTAGTTGCCGGGAGCACATATGGACCGGAAGAAGAAATAATATTGAACGAATATCCAAACTTGATCGAAGAGTTTTCCAACCTACGTTTAATATTGGTACCGCGACACAAAGAACGATTCGACGAGGTCGCGAGACTCATTCGGCATCGTGGAATTTCGTTCTGCCGACGAAGCGAGATGGCTGATTCTTCCAACAGTCCCGAGCGATTGATTCTTGTCGATACGATAGGTGAACTCAGTGCAGTCTGGGGACTTGCGGACGTGGCTTATGTAGGCGGAAGTCTCGACGGCAAGCGAGGCGGACAAAATATGTTGGAACCGGCAGCGTATGGAGCCGCCGTCATTGTTGGTCCGCACGTTTGGAATTTTCGGCGTGACGTCGAAATGTTACTCGGCGTCGACGGCTTGATCCAAGTCATGAATCAGAAAGAACTCTATCGCGAACTTCGGAACCTTCTCAGAAATCCCCTGCTTCGCCAAAATCTCGGCACGGCCGCACAACAGATTGTCCTTTCCCAACAAGGGGCCTTGGAGCGAACCATTAATCTTCTTGGCGAATTCCTATCTCCCGACTCCTCTCTTTCTTTTGCAGCTTGAACTATCTGTCACTCATTCTCAACTTAGTTTGACAAACTGGGTAAACTTCACCGATTTTGGTGATTGTCCTACGTTGCCCTACTTTCCGCAAATTCGATAGAACGGGTTATTCTGTTGAAATTGAATAATCTGGTCGAATTCATGAGTGGGAGTAATTGGGCATATCCTTTTGAGGTCATTCATTGGCCACAAAAGAAATATATAGAGGCAACGAAGGAAAGAGGAAAGAGCCGTGCGAAATCGTTTTATATCTGCGATCCTGGGTTTTATGGTGTTGATTCCAACATGTTATGCACAACAATCCACAAAAACCATCACATTCGAGATGCCACCTATTGAGGTGCGTTCTGGGTCAGGAAACTACGGACAAAAGGAGAACTCAGAAATAGGGGAAAGAAATCGAATCCAACAGACCCAACTCGGCGAGCCTATCCCCGCGCCAAAAGGCAGTCAATCTCCGGTCCTTCCAAACCCTGCGCCGCAGTACCAACAACCGTCAGGCGTCCGAGAAGCACCGGTAGTTCCACTCACTGGCCCACATCCCGCTCCCGGTTGGAGGATCAGGCCAACCGTCGTCGGACCGAACGCAAGTCCAATGGGTGCCTGTGCCGCCTCGACCTGCATCCAACACGCCATCCAAAAATGTCCATGTGATTCCTGCCGCGCTTGCCGCCCCACGGATTCCTGCGGACGAAATCGTAGGACTTGTTGGCAGCAACTTTGCAGGTGGGCAACGTACTTTCCTGGTCGCGCCTACTGCCCAAAATATCACCACGAGTGCGTGCCGCGATGTCATTTCCCGAACTACGCGCTTTGGTATTACAACCGATGTGCTCGCTGTGGCCCCCAATGTCATGGAGGCTATCCCAATCGCGGTCCGATCGCTCCTGGCCCTGACACGACACGATCTTCACAGTCGAGGCCTTCGACGGATCTGCCACCACAGTCACCGGAGAGCTATATTCCGCCATCGTCTACGGCTCCGAATTATTAAAGTAAATTTGCGAGCGCGAAAGGAGCTGGACTTGTTCGCCCAGAGCCACTCGGGCGGTCGGATAAACAAGTCTTGTATTTTGGTGGGGTTCGGAAAGTTGCTTTTCGCTCGCCGAAAAGGTGTTTTGTCTTCAGATCTTATCGCCGAGCGAAAAGCAACTTTCCCAATCAGCCGACATCAAGAATTCCCGGGAACAAAATTGAGATTGTGAAGAAATGTCTCGCACCGATCACGTACGCCCTTGCGGAAACGGCGATAGAGCCACACAAGCAAAAATGGTGGCCAAAGCAGATGACACGCCTGAACCATCTGGACTGACTGCGCCTGAATGGCCGGGTGGAACGCTTCCACGGTGAAATAATAAAGGACTCCGGCCAACCCGACGATCACGACCAGGCCGAGGACCTGGAAGACCACCGCGAGCGTCAGATAGACACGAAGTCCCGCGGCCTCCAGGTCGTAATCGACGCGGGTCATGTCATTTCCGCCTGGACTCGCCCGAAGCATTCCGCGGCGAACGAATGGTCCGCGCGTCCGAACGGGAGCCATCGAACCTCCCATGGCGTCGACGATGCCAAGGAATCGGAGCGTTCGCTCGGTCTGCTCGACGATCTTGACCGGCCCAAACCAAGTCCCGTTCGTTGCGAGAATATTTGTCGCTTTGGCAATGACATCTTCCGGATCCCCGTCGACCACGGCCGTCCCGCTGACCCAACTGTGTGGGTTCTTCGAACCGGTCTCGAAAGGCTCCCCCGTATCAATCAGTTCGTCTTGGGGGTCTCCGGAAAAAGTTCTCGAAACCACGACCAGGCCCACCAGCCAGACTACCAAGCATACGCCAGCGATGCCCAGGACTACGATTCTGGCCATCTCTGCACTCATGAATACCTCTCGCTCGGGGCGACCAGACCCAAATGTTTGGTTCGAAATCAGTTCCGCACATTCGCGTGGCAGCAATTCGGAACGTCCATGCGGCTGTCCGACGAAAAGACATAACCTCGCGCCCAATTCTTGACTCTACCGATTTTCCATTCTAGCTTTGTTTTAGTTTTCGTCATCACTGGGGAAAGCCGTACCTACCTAACAACACTCCTGCACGAGTATTGTTTTTCACGAAACGGCAAACTCATCGAAAGGTGAGGACGCAAAGTCATGGGCCTACCGTGAGCCGACGGGGTTGCTCGCATTGGTGTTGCCTCGGTAACTCGTCGCCAACCAACACTCACACTCCGTCGGGTCACTACGGTTGCCAGACCGCCGAATGGTTGACGTCTACCACCAAACCACGGACACCGCCCAAACAATTTTTTGACCCGCCAGAGAAGTCCGGAACCTTCTTTCAGCTCTCAGCGTCAAAAATCTGCTCTCCGTATATGGTGGATCGACGTCGCGAACTCTATCAGCGAACAAGCCGGGATGAGACTCGGACCAAGGCATTCGCTCCTGGATCGGTTGGGTTCCGCCCAGAATTCTTCCGACCTCAGCAAGCCGAATGGTTCGTCCCCCACCACTACCCATGGGCGGGACCTTATGGGATACGGTCCAACCAAGTGCGGGCAGAGCAGAGGAGAAACCTTCGTGGTCCAACCACAAGCAGCCAAGTCGAACGCGACGACAAACCAAGGAACCTTGCGAGGTGGCCAAGGAAAAGACCCGCAACCAGCAAACGGGATGGAGGGCACAGTCCTGACGTTCCCGGGCCTTCCACACGCTCCCCTCCCAGAGGGGCATCTCGTTTCCGACAAACCGCCTGTTCCCACACCAGGCTGGCAAGGCAAACATCTCGATTCCTTGCTGCGGGCGAGTCGATCGGTGGTCCAAATGGACTGCCCCGAGCAACTCCTGCAGGCCGTCTTGGAAGACATCGTGACGACGTTGGATGCCCAACACGGAGCCATTCTCCTTTGGGACGAAGCCTCCAAAAACGTGCAGGTGCGTGCGTCGGTTATCCGGCGTTCCGGTCCTCGTCGGAAGCGTCCGTATAGTGAAACCCTCATCCGTCGGGTCCTCGAAAAAGGCGAGACACAACTCTGGACGGACCTCACCGCCGACGACACGGTCGAAGACGTCCAGAGCGTCAAGGCCGGCGAAATGACGTCAGTCATTTGCGCCTTGCTGCACACGCCTCACCGATACCTCGGCGTCGTCCACCTCGACCGCGGACCGTTCCAAGATCCCTTTACCGAAGAAGAAGCGAAACTCGCCAGCGCCATAGCCGGGACTGTTTCGGGGGCCATCGAGAGCGCCCAGCTTCTGGTTCAGCAACGCGAACAACTCTGGCAAACGATGAACATGTTGTGCCAGGCCATCGAGTTGCGTGATCCCTACACGGGCGGACACGCTCACCGGGTCACGGAATATTCTCTGGTCATTGCCAAAGGCATGGGGTTGTCTCCTTCAGACATCTACCAAATTCAAATGGGCGGGCCTCTACACGACATCGGCAAGATCGGCGTCCACGACGCCATCCTCCGAAAGCCGGGCGACTTGACCCCCGAAGAATTCGAAGAGATCAAGCTGCACACGGTTCACGGCGCGACAATTCTTGAGACGATTCCGGCATTGCGGTTGTTCGCCCCGATCGCCCGATCTCACCATGAGAAGTGGGACGGGACAGGCTACCCGGACCGACTCGCCGGAGAAGACATCCCCTTCTTGGCCCGAGTCGTGGCCGTCGGCGATACGTTCGACGCGATGACGTCCGACCGGCCATACCGAAAGGGACTGCTCCCCGACAAAGCCTTCGAGGAGATCCAACGCCAGGCCGGTGCTCAGTTCGACGTCCGCTGTGTCGAGGCCTTCTTGGCCCAACGCGAGACCATCAAACAACTTTATCAGAACTTCTGCGGCCAGGCCGATACTCAAGAGGAACTGACCCTCCCTCCGACGGACCATCCCGCCGCCAACATCCGCATCGGCAGCAATTCGGCTCACTTCATCGACGTCTACCAAGAAACCGTCAAGGCGTCTCTCGTGCCGAACGTCCCGGAGAAGACGCACAGCGGGTGCCTCGTGCAGATTTATCCCAATGGCCCCGAACTGGGAGCCCGCACCCCGCTGATCGAGGGCGAGTTCATTATCGGACGACACGGCGAAGCACACTTGTGTGTCGATGACATCGCGGTGTCACGCCGCCATGCCCGCATCGAACTGCAGCCACATGGGTTCGTGGTCAACGACCTCAACAGCACGAATGGGACGTTCGTCAATGCCAAACCAATCATGTCGCAAGTCTTGAAAGACGGCGACGACGTCCAGGTCGGCTCGCGCATCTACCGATTTCTTTCGGGCGGAAATCTCGACAATGAATACCGCGAAGAAATCTACCGCTTGACGATCCGGGACGGGTTGACGAACTTGCACAACAAACGCTATCTGATGGAGACGTTGGAACGCGAGGTCGTCCGGTCGCATCAATACCAACGCCCTCTCTCTTTGTTGATGCTCGAGATCGATCAGTTTCGACAGATCATAGAAGAACGCAGCCAGCTGGGCGGAGATGCGGTCCTTCGGGAAGTGGCCAGCTGCCTGACGACGAACCTGCGCACGACCGAAATTTGCGCCCGTTACTCGAACGCCGAATTCGCCATCTTGTTGCCCGAGGTCGACTTCGAAGGGGCCATCAAGGTGGCCGAACGACTCCGGCGAGTCATTGCCAAACACACGTTTGTGTTCGAAGAGAAAACATTTTACATCACCGTCAGCCTCGGTGTCGCGACAACCAACGGCGAAGAATCGCTCACGCCATATGATTTTGTTCGCCACGCCAATGAGAAACTCCAACGCGCCAAAAGCGAAGGCATGAATTGCGTGATTTGGTAATGAGTAGGGAACAGGGAACAGGGAACAGGGAACAGAAAGACCGGCATCAAGCCACAAAGATCACAGAGGACCAACTCTTTGCATTTCGTCGTGTCGATGTTTTTATTAATGACCTTTG
>CAYYUU010000159.1:0-10405 GCA_964474955.1 uncultured Alcaligenaceae bacterium
TCGACCGCAGCGCTAACAATCCCGCCAGCGTAACCTGCCCCCTCACCTACCGGAAATATACCGACGAAGCCAGGAGTCTCGCGGCTTTCGTCAACGCGAAGAATACGGATAGGAGAACTCCCGCGAGCTTCCGGACCGACGAGAGTTGCTTCGGCGAGGTAACGCCCCTTCCATCGGCGATCCATGATTGGCAACCCGTTGTGAAGCGTATCAATCACGACCTGCGGCAAGAGATCATGTAAGTCGTGCGATATCACCCCTCGGGGATAACTACTTGGAATCCGACCGGTGGTTGTCTTCTTTTCCAGAAAATCCGTGGCCCATTGGATCGGACATAGATAGTTTCTCTGCCCAACTTCAAAGGCTTTTTGTTCATAGATTTGCTGGAGCCGGACGCCTGCGAGGACGTCAGTTCCTGCGAAATGTTCAATCGGAATCGTGACCACAAGTCCACTATTCGCATAAGGTGAGTTTCGTTTGGAGAGACTCATTCCATTCGTACAGAAATATCCCTCCTCCGAAACGCTCGGAATGATATATCCACCAGAACACATACAAAACGTAAATAAGTCATGTTGGCCGTGTGCGATCAAACTATAGTCGGCTGATCCAAGTTTGTCTTCGAGTCGATCAGGCCCATATTGAACGCGGTTGACTGTTTCCTGCGGTTGCTCAATTCGAACACCCATTTGGAATGGTTTGCGTTCGAGAGGAAGGCCACGATCGACAAGCATCTCATATGTATCCCGCGCACTATGACCCGGCGCGAGGACTAATACATTCGTTGGGATATATCCCGACGAAGTATAGACCCCACGAACTTTCGAGTTCGCAATATCCAGGTCTTCTGCGAGACACGAAAAACGAACCTCGCCCCCGAATCCTTCGATACGTTGACGGATGGCCTTCACAACCGCTGGCAATCGATTGCTTCCCAGGTGCGGCCGTGCGTCATACAGAATCGATGGTTTCCCTTTGCAATCCGCGAACAGTTGCAAGACGCGTTTCACGTCTGGACCGGAAGCCCGGCACGTGAGCTTACCATCGCTGAATGTCCCGGCTCCACCTTCGCCAAACAGGTAGTTGCTCTCGGCGAGAAATGGCCCGCCCTCGTCGAACGCTTTCACGTCTCGAATGCGGTCTCGGACGGCTCGCCCGCGTTCGAGGACAATCGGTTGATATCCCGCCTCGGCCAAAAAATATCCCGCGACCAATCCTCCCGGACCCGAGCCGATCACCACAGGCCGATGCTCAAGCGGTTCCGAGCCGGGAGCCGGGAGCTGAAACGGTTCTTCGGAATACGAATCAATTTGGATCGGAACGGAGCGTTTTCGTTTCCGTTGCAGAAGCCGCGTTTCGAGATCCGGAGTCGCGGTCACCTCTGTGGTGTAGACGAACTGCAACCGGTCTGTTTTTCGGTAGTCGAGGCTCTTGCGGAGAATCCGCCAGTTTTGAATTTCATCGCGCGCGACGTTGAGCGCCCGAGCCAGGTGGTTGGGAAGCTCTCGCTCGGGTTCGTCGAGGCTCAATCGTAAGTTCGAAATGCGGATAGCCATGGTGTGAAATGGGGATCAAGGACTCTGAATTTCCATCCATTCAATATATCAGAGTTGGCCCAAAGATTCCCGAGAGGGTGTACTTTGTTTTTTTGTGGGTACACGAGGCTCACGTGTACCCACAAAAAAACAATTCCAAAGTCCAACAAACAGAGAAACTTTCTCCCAAGAATGCCGAGTCGTGAGAAGGTTGAGAAAATCGGAACTCATATCACTTTCGTTTGAGCCATCGGCGGACAGGTCGGAGGAAATCGAGTGTTCGCTCACAACTCCACCGCAACCATTCTTTCACGCCGCCACGAGTGATGCGAAGATCGACCATTTGTCGGACGGATAACGAGATTTGTTTTTTCCACTGTGCGATATTTGCGAGGGTATCGAATTCACGACATCCTCGCTCAATGGCATTTCGCAGACACATCAAATGGAGAACCAACGTTGGGCGGATGTGTCCCGGAGTGTTCATCGCTCGGCCCGATTGATAGCAATTCACCTTTCCATCCCACACAATGTTATATACGGCAGCGACAGGTTTCCCATGTGCCGCCAACCAACATAGTTCCAAGTGTTGGTTGCGAAATAGTTCCTGCATGACTCGATCGTGAAAAGCTCGATAACGCGGCGCCGCAAAGACACCCGATTGCCCAGCGGCTTGCCAACGTTCGGCATGTAGCTGGTGCAAAATCGCGTTCACTTGATCGAGTTCTTCGCGTGCACTCGCCCGAAAATATTGTGTAGTTCCGGCTGCCCACTCGTCGAAATCTTTCAACGTTTTCTTCACGTATTTTCGATTCTTACTCTTGAGCGAGGCAAGATAGTTTTCCCACGTTGTCGGCAACTCTGTGTATCCAGATTGTGCGGCATCTTTTAGTTCCGTGAGATATCCGCATTTTGAGAATTGCTCGGAAAGGAGTTGTGGTTGTTCTTGGTCTGCGGCCATCATTGGGAAGAACATCTCGTCCCAAGTCCCAAATAACCCTTTCTGGCATGCTTGGACGAACGATCGTGCGACCTCCTTTTCTTGGCCTTGTTCTATGATCAACCCGAGATAATTCGAATATACCGTGTCCAACCAGTCTTGATCACCAGCAAGTGGGCGTATCTGTCGGAGTGGAATGATTCCTCGATGCCAGAACCAACCCCAACAGAGCGGAGCCACACCCACGAGACGAGCATCATCGAAAAACAATCCAACTCGAAGTTTCCATCCGTCGGCCTTTCCGTAGATGTCCCACCAATTCATCATCCACAAGGGAGAAAGTGTGTGTTCATTATGTGCGGATCGAGAGAGGAGATCGTTCCAGGCTGGAACATATTCATATAACTTATCGGCGTCGGAAATGACTTGGCAATGTAGTCGCGATGAAATGATCGTTTCACGTTCCAGGATGGTTGTTGACATGAAGGATTTCTTCAAGAAAGAGCGGCGAATAACAATCTACGGGTTCTATTTCCGCACCCATGATTTCAATGTTCGAATCCATCCGATAACACGCATCCAAAATCGACTTTGCCAACTTCCGCTTCCAACCAAGAACCACTTCAGCGTCTGCCGTTCCGCCCACACATGCCCAATCATGGGATGATCGGGTTCGGCACACGAATCAAGTAGGTCTAACCCTAACGTGTCGTGCGCGTGGCGGGTAACATCCATGATGAGTTGAACGCCCGGCGAATACTTGGCGTAGTCTTCGTCATAACACGTTTTGAACACGAATCCACTTGTGCCGCTTCGAAATACACATTTCATGGCAATCGGTACGCCGTCGAACGTCATCCGAAAAAGGAGTAGTTGACCAACCGCGAAAGCTCCTCGGCAACTGCGGACGAAAAAATCTCTCTCAGCTGGAGTCGCCGCCAATGCGGTCCCACCTCGCCCTTTCCATCCTTTGGCTTCGAGTTGCAGAAACTCTTCCAGCCAGCCCTCGAGTTCGTCGGGAGCCGTGAGCAATTCCGTCTTGAGGACTCCTCGCTCAGCAAGTTGACGACGTAGTTTCTGCAGTTTTTTCCACCTTTTCTTTCCGACCGCCGCCGCAAAATACGCTTCCGAGTTGGTCTCGCGAGCATTCAGTGTGACTCGCTCGACGGACGCCAATTCGGCATATGGAGACTGCCGCCGTGCAAGGTCGGCGAGCAGATGAGTGACGAAGACACTGTCGGCGTTGACCCCTTCGAATTCCAGGAGGCTCGCGTCCGCATTCGCCGAGCGAAGCCAATCCAAGAACGTATTCACGCACTCCCGCTCTTTTCCTCGCTTTACGAGAGGAACTCGAACCGGACAATGTATATGAGACCACAGCCGATAAACGCCAACCGGCAATCCCCGATATCGCCGAGAGTATAATAACGGGATATATCCACATAACTCTTCTGGATGTTTGGATTGATCCACAATGAATACGAAACGCAGGTCTTTCTTCTCACCCAATGACTTCAAAGCGGGCAAGGTTGCCCAGGGTTCATAAAATGGATTTGGGTCTGCAGCGTTTCTGCTCAACCCATTCCAACCGTCGAGATACAACTCTAACTCGGAGATGCCCGTCGCGACACGCACCGCGAAGCTCGACGCTCGGGAAGAATGCTGTATGCGTGCAGGAAATGATTCAGGAAGTTGTGATGCGGGGATGACAGACATGGGTGGTTGAGGGTTTGTCGGGATAGACGTCGGCTTGCCTCGTTGATTCCAAGCAGCCGACGCGAGACTGGGTGGCGTTAGCAAGCAACCGTTTCGACGCTAGTTTCGGAGTGCCGGACCTGCATCTCCTCTGGGGGGACTTCCAGCCCTGGTTGTTTATTGAGTTTGCGAAAGAGAAAACGTTTCAAGCGATACACCCAATGTAGGCAACCGGCGAGGTGTAGCTCTAAATTCGCTACCGAGTGGAAGTACGGGACGGATTCGCGGGGGATGATCTCTCCCACGTGGCCCGGATATAACATCGAGCAGCGAGCCGAGAAGCAAGCGCGAAATCCTGCTTCCTTCACGAGTTTCATTTGGGTCGGGAGGAAATGACCCGCCCCACCGTACGGATACGCGAACCAGCGCACCTCCTGTCCCGTTTCCTGTTCCAAAATGACTTTCGAATCGGTGATTTCACGGCAAGCTTCGGCCCACGAGAGGGTCGCCAAGTTTGGGTGCTCGACCGTGTGGGCACCGACCTCAAAGCCCATCTCGACGAGTCGTCGCGTCTCAGCCCACGTCATCTGCGGCAGGCGTATCGGGAGACGCTCGTCCCAGTGGAAAATTCGATTGGTCCCAATAAAGCCGGTCGGCAAGAAAAAGCAGGCGGGCAAACCAAACTCGGCCAAAATCTCCGCAGCTCCCAGATTCATTTGGTAGCTATCATCGAAAGTGATGGCGACGGTCCGGCGAGGGAACGGTCTCTCCGCGAGAATCAGATCGTGGAATTCTTCGAGTGAGACGACTCGAAACTTATTTTTTAGCATCTGGCAAATCGCCCGGAATCGAGCGATGCTGATGGTCAGTCCATCCGGTGGAATTGTGTCGGTGACGCGATGAAACAGCAAGATCGCCATGCCGTTTTGGCCGCGGGCGGCATTGATCGCTTCCTGAACCGCCATGGCTCCGGAATACTTGTAGGCGGAGCACAAAACACTCTTGCTGATTGTTTTCACGCGGGTGGACCAATCCACAAGCTCTCCTCCGAAGTCCTGGACGGCACCAATTGATTCGCCTCGCGTCGCTGCCGGGGGGCTCCGACCTTTCCCTGGTGGAGGCCGTCGGAACCAAGTTCTTGCGTTTCGATGGGAGTCGGGGCAGGGGGTCGGCCACCCAAACCGACCCTATCCGAACACAATCGTTCACCTTAAGCATACTATACCTGGTTCGAAAAGTTCTTAATGGTGGCCCTTTTTGGCGAAATTGCTGCCGAACTTCTCGTGTCCAGACGGTTTTGCCGATCTGGGTACGAGGGGTGCGGCGCCGGATTTAGGAATTTGGTCGTTTCACAAGCCTCATGAGCTTAGACGGCCAAAATCGGTAACGTGCGGATTTGATACAAGCCTGAAGCGGAAGCGAAGGACAAGAATCACCTTCGCTTCCGCTTCAGGCTTGTAGAAGAGAACTTCGTTGTTGCCGATTTTCGTCGTCGAAATTCATTAGCCCCAATACTTCGGGTGGGGCGAAACACAATTCCAAAATCCAGCCCAAGACCCATCCGGTCGGGAGGAATTCTGCATTTGGTTTTTTGCGGGTCGGGCGTAGAATACCCGTGCAACTTCGTTTCTGCGGTTCGGGGGATTTGACTCGTTCGTTTGATGCGCCATCCCAACTCCCGTCCGTCGATAGCTTCGTCTCGTCGAGCGGTTCGCCCCGCAGCAAGGCCGCTCCAAACCCCCAGCCAATTCGAGCTTATGACAATTCCTGATCGCGACGAATTACTCGAACGATATCTTTCTGAGCTGCCATACACTCCTTACCCGGTGCAGGAAGAGGCTCTCCTTTCCTGGTTTTCGAGTGACAAGGGTGTCCTCGTTTGTGCCCCAACGGGGACGGGAAAGACGGCGATTGCCCAGGGGGCTCTCTACGAAGCGCTGCACACCGGGACGATTGCGTACTACACGACGCCGTTGATCGCGTTGACGGAACAGAAGTTTCGCGAGATGCAAGAGGCCGCCGTCCAGTGGGGATTTCAGGCCGAAGACGTGGGACTCGTGACCGGGAATCGTCGGGTGAATCCGCGAGCGCGAATTCTGATCGTTGTGGCCGAGATTTTGTTGAATCGATTGCTCAATACGGATGGCGAAGAAGGGGGATTTGACTTCAGCAACGTTTCGGCTGTTGTGATGGACGAGTTTCATAGTTTCGCCGATCCACAACGGGGGATCGTGTGGGAGTTGTCGCTCAGCATGTTGCCCAAGCACGTTCGGTTGTTGTTGCTCTCGGCGACGGTTGGGAATTCGGTGGAGTTTCTGAACTGGCTCGACCGATGCCATGGTCGAAAAGTCGAGTTGGTCAAAAGTGACGAGCGAAAGGTGCCTCTGCATTACGAATGGGTCCACGACAAGTTGCTCGGCGAGAAAGTCGTCGAGATGGTTCAAGGCGATGACGAAACGAAGCAGACGCCGGCTCTTGTGTTCTGCTTTAATCGCGACGAATGTTGGAACGTTGCCGAGCAATTCAAAGGGCTGCCGCTCGTCTCGAAGGAGCAAAAAGATCAACTGCACGAAGAAGTCAACAAACTCGACTGGACTCAAGGGGTGGGTCCGAAGATCAAGCAAATGCTCCATCGTGGTGTCGGCGTGCATCACGCGGGGTTGCTTCCCAAGTACAAGCGGGTTGTCGAAAATTTGTTCGAGAGGAAATTACTTTCGTTCATTATTTGCACCGAGACGCTGGCTGCGGGCATCAACTTACCGGCTCGTTCGGTCGTTCTCACGACGCTCGTCAAAGGACCATCGGGGAAACAAAAGTTGGTCGACGCGAGCATCGCCAAACAAATCTTTGGTCGGGCCGGTCGTCCGCAATACGACGACAAGGGCCATGTCATCGCGCTGGCCCACGAGGACGACGTGCGGTTGTTCCACTGGCAACTCAAGTACGATTCGATTCCCGACGACAGCAAAGATCCCGGTCTGCTCAAGGCGAAGAAGCAGCTCAAAAAGAAGAAGCCCAAGAAGAGCGACAAGATCACGTACTGGACCGAGGGACAGTTTCAGCAACTCCAGGAAGCGAAGCCCGCGCGACTTTACAGCAAGGGGCCGATTCCGTGGCGTCTGTTGGCGTACTTGCTCAAGCTCTCGCCGGAAGTCTCGCGGATTCGAAACGTACTTCGCAAACGACTCATGGACCACTCGCGGATCGAAGCGGGTGAAAAGGTCTTGAACAACATGTTGTTGACGTTGCATCGAGCTGGGTATGTAGTTTTAGAGCCAGCACCGCCGAGACAATACCAACCTCAATCGTCGGAACAAACCGACAAGGCGAGCCAAGAGGAGTCGGGCGAAACGAAGGAGTCGGCCAAACCTCCCGAAGACTCCGGCAACAACATGGAAGGGGGGTTGTTTGCTGCCCTGGCATCGGAAAACTCAGACGACGCGGCGATCGAGGGATTGTTTGCTGCCTTGAAGAAGGAGGAATCTTCGAAGGGATCAGACGAGCCGGGTCCAGAGGATTCCGACGCTGCCGAAACGCAAGACAAATCTTTGGAGCGACCGAAAGACGCCAACGACCAGAAGAAACAGGGCGAGGACGCCGCATCGCAGAACGACAGAGACGAATCGGCTCCGTACAAGCCCGAGAAGGCGACGCCGACGGATCAGCTCGACGTTCTGTTGGCCTTCCGCGCGATCCATCCGTTGTACGGGGCTTTTCTGGTCGAGCAACTCGCCGACGCGGAAATCGAAGAACGAATCCAGGCGTTTGAGAGCGTTTTGGAAATTGCCCGCACAGTCGTTCGGTTCGTCCGAGTGCCTGATGACATGCCGCCCGGGCCATTAACGCTTCGGCTCGACCAAGAACTCGTCCAACGGGGGCTCATTCCTGAAAAACATATGGCGACTTATGTTCCGGACGAAGAAGAGGACAACCGCTTTTCGTTTGATCGCGATGAGGAATGGGTGCGACCTCCGAAACTCGCGGATAAATTGAAGATACTATTCGAAGCCGAGAATCCGGACGTCCATGACGTGAATGTGCTTGCCGTTTGGGCCGCAGGTGAGTTGTTGGAGTTTGGCGGCGATTTCAACAAGTTGGTGACGGCCAAGAATCTCGTGAAACAAGAGGGCATCATATTCCGCCATGTGTTGCGGTTAATTTTGTTGCTCGGGGAGTTCATGGAAGTGACACCGCCGGGCGTCGATCCCGTCGAGTGGCGAACGCAACTCCAAGAGATCGCGGATCGGTTGACGGAGAGTTGTCGCGAGGTCGATCCGCAAAGCACCGAAGAAACGATCGAGCAAAGCCAACAAGCCGATTTCGTTGAGGGAGAGAAAGAAGCCAAGACAATTGGGGCCGAAGAGTAGGATATTATGGTGCGTCGAGGGTGTGGTTTGGTCGAACAAAAGACGAAAACAAAAGACAGAAAGCGTCGTCAAGCCGACGCACTCCAAAACCCACTAACCCGAACCGCAAGGCAGGACACGAAGGCATGCGTCCTTTCGCGGAGCGAAAGGCGACACTCAAAGACAAACACAACGGCACCTGGAGTGCTTACTCCTTCTGGTAACGGCACACGGAGTGTGCCTACTACTTTGGTTACGGCACACGGAGTGTGCCTACTACTTTGGTTACGGCACACGGAGTGTGCCTGCTACTATAAAACACAGATCAGACCGCAATCCATTCGCGGTCCATTCGGTCACTCTTTGAAACTATTCTGGCTTCACCGGTTGGAGCATTTCCAGAAAGCCTGCGAAACTTGGGGCGACAGGGATCACGAAATCGTCCCAGGGGACGGCCAAAAAATTGCCATCGGTGTCGAAAGATTCGTCGAGCGGAAGCCGGTCCCAGGTGATGTAGGCGTGCTTCGCTTCGTACGCATCCCACAAGACGACAGGAGTTTTCGCAGACTTGCCACGGTAGTCGAAGCAGAATAAATCCACTTCCGCACGATCAAGACACATCCCGTTCCTCGTCGAGGCGAACGGAACGAGGTCGGTGAACAATGCCCGCGACGTCTGGTGCTCGAAGTCCATGAGGAAACGAACGCTCTCCATCACGCGCTCGTCAAGTTCGGAATCGAAGTGCGGACGGAACGGAGGCGGCAAGTCCGATTTTCGATCGAACAACGTGAGAAACCGGGCCACCCGATAGTGTTTTGCCCCGACCTTCACGAGACCAATCTTGGTTTCCGCTCCGTGACACGTTTGGAGACACTCAAGGTAGTCCGGATCCACCGGATAACGTTCTTCGATCTTCTCGACGACGTTCGGGTCCACTGGCCCGACGAAAGTGTTCGGTTCGCATTGCAAATCTCGCATGAACTCTCTCCAGGATTCCGACAACCACAACTCTCGATTTGCCGCCCAGAGCCATCATATCGCTCTGGGATAGTGGGAGAAAGCGGACCTATCACGTCGTCGGTCCGCGTCGTTGATTCTCTCGTTTCGAATTCCGAAGTGCCTGCAGTAAAGTACTTTTCGCTTTGCAAAAAGCAGTAGTTTCTTGGAAAATCGTTATTTCCGATGGTTTACGTATTTCTACGGACGTTGCGTGTCCTCGGCCTCGAACACCACATTCGCACGCCGGTTTTTTCCTGCTCGCATGCCCTCCCGAGGCTTGCCTGGCCCTCACATAGCTTGCGTCTGCTTCTGCTGGCATTGGGAATCTCCACACTTGTCTAACCAGTCCGAGAGAAAGGCCTGAATTTCTCCACCATGGACACGCCACAAACGCAATACGTCGAGCACACTCGGATGATCCTTGTGCCGGTTCCAAGGCGGAGCCTCCCACCAACTCTCCCCCGACTCCTCCAAACGAAACTGAACCAAACGCAAAAGACTCATCAACACCAACAACACCTGAGTCGTCCGCACGATCGGATTCTTCGTCCAAGCCCGACACTCACTCCAACCCAAACGCTGCTTCAAATCCCGAAAACCATCTTCCTGACGAAAACGGGCGGCGAACAATTCGACCACTTGCAACCCCGTCAAGTCGGTAGCCGAGGTGACCAACGTGAAGCGTTTCGAGAATCCACAGACACACGCACACACAGCCTTGACGGGCACTTCGTGACCACTGACCCACCACAGACAAACGACCTCTTTCCACTTCACGCGTCGAACGCGACCATAAAGAAACGCTTGCGAAACTCGCCACGCCCCTGGCCAACGGCCGCCTTGGCTGGGCCTCGCGAGTCTCTGTCCCCAACGCGGCATGGGGCCGCGTT
>CAYYUU010000160.1:0-10348 GCA_964474955.1 uncultured Alcaligenaceae bacterium
CGCAAACGCAACGATAATGACCCTCCGCCGCGAGCTGCCGTGGCCTTGACGAGTTCCACCGGCAACTTTGCAAGCGAACGGCCCGCGTAGGCCATCTCGAAGCCTCGCAACAACGCCTCGGCATCTTGTTTGCGCGGAGCCAGCCGGAGTAACTTGGCACACGTAAATAAATCTCGCCGAGTGCCCGAGTGAGCATAGCGACGCATGAGCCGCGTGGTGATGTGTTTCTCGACCATTGGAACCGACCACAGCGTTGATTCCGAAAAGAGTTTGAGCACTTCCTCTCGGTGCTTGTCGGCGTGTTCTTCGAGTAGCCACCAGAGAAGCAAGGGCAAATGGACGTCGCCAACGTCTTCGTCGTGATGCACGAGATTATTCCAAATTGGCAACGCATCGCGAGCCGGCAACCGTCGAGCGGAACACGCCAGTTGGCTGCGCACCTCCGACACCGTTTCGGTCTTGGCCAGGCGGGCCAATTGATTCGCCATCGTTTTCGACACTTTCCTGGTATCGCCGAGTAAGCGCACTGTCCATAACCGAACATATGGGTTTTCGTGTCGGAGTGTCTTTGCGGCGATATTTTCGTTGAATCCGCCACATAAGTTCAAGGCCCAGAAACACTCCAATGCGAGTTGGCCATTCTCGGTAAACACACGTTTCTTGAGATGTGGAATCAAGGACTTGTCTCGCCGATCTCCGAGTAAGCGTAGGGCCGTTCGTCGCATCCATCGGTTGTTGTGCGCCAACATGGAAATCAGTTCGCGAGAAGATAGTTTTGTGAGATTTGGTGCTTGTTGTGGTTTGGCGTTCTTGCTTTTCAACCGATATATGCGACCATTGGATGGATCGATCTGGCCTTCGTGATTTCGATAATGATTAATCTGTCCATCGTACCAGTCGGCTATGTATATCACACCATCCGGACCGCTTTTGATGTCCACTGGGCGGAACCACCGATCTGAGGTATCGACGGCTTTGAATAAATCGCGAGTTCGAAACGAAGAACCATCTCGTAGAACTTCACTGACCATGACATGACTCAGGATCGGAGCCACGGCAAACATCTTGCCGTGATATCTCTTGGGTAATGCGCCGCTGTCATAGATTTCGAACGTATGCGTGAAACGTGGCACCCGCGGATGTTTCATTGCCGGAAAATAACCATAGGAGAAAGGGTTAGAAATCGGTCCGTGTTTGCTGAACCCTTTCCGATAGTATCCACCCTGGACGTAATGAAATCCGCGAGTGTTTCCGCCATTATGTCCGCTGAATGTGCGGCCTTTGCGATCGATTTCGACGCCAAAAGCATTTCCTCCACCCTCGGCGAATATCTCATATTTGCGAGACTCGGGGTGATATCGCCATATCAGTTGTCCCATCGAATGGAGTGGAGCCGCCTTACGTTTCGGATCTTGGACCGAGGCTGACACGGTGCTTCCTTGTGCCGCGTAGAGCCATCCGTCCGGTCCCCAACGCAGACTATTGACGACCGAATGCGTGTCTTCCAGACCGAATCCTCTGAGTCGAACTTCGGGATCCCCATCGGGAACATCATCATTATTTCGGTCCGGATAAAACAATAGATATGGCGGATTCAAAACCCATACTCCGCCCCGACCACGAGCCACAGCCGTCACTATGTTGAGCCCGTCGAGAAAGGTCTTGTGCTTGTCGAATTTCCCGTCGCCGTCGGTGTCCTCGTGGATGGTAATTTTGTCCTTACCTTTGAAATGATTCGGAGGAGGTGGCGGAACTTTGTCATATACGTTGCGCCAATACTTATCTCGGCTGACGAGTTTGAGACCGGCGGGGTTGGGATATTGCAAATATTGCACGACCCACATTCGTCCACTTTCGTCGAAGTTGAAGAACACCGGCTGCTTGACGATCGGTTCGGAGAGAACCAACTCAAGCTGCAGGTCTTTGGGCACGACGAATTTCTTGAGGGCTTCGTGCGGCGTGAGTCCGCCACCTTTCATCTTGCCGTAAAGTCGTTGAGCAACACGCGACGCCGCTTCCACTCTCGTGAATCGTGCTTTCTTCGAGATGGCGTTCCTCGTGCCCTTCGCCCACTTGAGATTGTCTCCCGTGCGAAACTCCCAGACGCCTTTGAGAGAAATGGCCTGCGAGTCGTTCGTGAGCATTGGTGCCGGGCCGCGAAAACCTCCTCGTCCGCCGTGATCGTACACGCGAATCGCGAGTAAGTTATCTTTGCCGGGTCGGATGTGTTTGGGATCGATTGTGTAGTTTGCCGGACGCGAACTGAGGCCGTTTTGATAGCGAGGTGGAAACTTGCCAGCCTGCCCAACCTTCACACCGTTGAAATAGACCTCATAACAATTGTCGATGCTCTGAACCCTGAGCGAGAGTTCATCACCTTTCCAGGTCGTTGGGATTTTGATTTCACAGCGATACCATGCTATCCCGTCATACTTTGCAAACTTGCCCTTGAGATTATCTTCCCATGTTCCGGGGACGCGTATCGTTTGCCATTCGCTGGTTTTCGGTCCTTGGGTATTCAAAGACAGCAAACTAACTGTGAGACAAAGAGACATAAGTCCGAGACAAGAAGCTATTTTCATCATACGGCTCGATGGCTGAGTGGAGGGAGTCGTTCCGATTCAGTTTCTCGGATTGGAACATCTGTGCCCCCTTGTGTCAAAGCTCTGAAAAAGAAAAATGGGAAAACACGATCCATATTCATGGGGCGATGCCTCAGGCTACGTTGAGCTTGGCCTTCGACCAACAAAACTAAAACAACAACACAGACCCCGATACCAGATCGCATTTATTAAACGCTCTTCTCCCATTCCTCGAAAGGAAAACGATCGTTCGGCGCCCACTCGCTATAGAGCCCACAGTCTCCACAATCCGTACATCGACCGGCCACATAAAGATAACTGACCGCTCCTTCTGGACGCCCATCAGGTTCGACATCTGGGTGCTCAGCCAAGCAGAATCCGATAGCAACTTGGCATTCGCTCCACATACATGGACAAACGATTTCACCCACTCCATCAATCTCGAGTTGGTGATCCAAGTCACAGACGGCCCATCCCAGCTTACACGAGGAACAGATACGAAGAACTCTAGTTTGGTCGTCGATATACAGCTCAAATCTATCACTCCCGCATTCGCATCGAGCTTGGACGATTCGATTTTCAGCCCTTCGGCACCGACGACGCAGAACGCCTCGTAACAGATACTCGTCAAGGTCCTCAACCGTTCCGGTAAACATGGCGATGGCGTCGAAACAATCCTGGTCGAGGACGTGTTGCTTTTCCATTGGTCCCTGGGCCAACACCATGTGTTCTTCTTCCGTCCGCTCCATTTTCTCGTCTGAAGTGCTCCCGACGACCACCGCTCCGAGTTCGTCTCGGCAGTACTGCTCCAGTCGCGTCATTTCGGTAAAGTGCCAAATGCCGCTCAGCTTGAGAAGGAGTGTGTCGCCCTCTGGCGTGAGAACCGAATACGGATCCCCTGTTCTCGTTTTTGTGGGATCGACGAGACATCCCACTTGGCCTGCCAAACCGTTGCTCCATTCGGGCGAGTCGGCAAGGTCGCCCAAGTATTGAATCACCAACGGAAATCGTTCGTGGAAAGCAGTCCAAAATTGCTCGGTGGTCGGAAGCGGATCATTGGTTTCTCCAAGCACGCCAGGTCTACTGGATTGCCAGTAATCATATGCTTTTTCACCTTGAGTCATGAGTTTGACGAGACGAGGGAAAGCGGCGTTGGCTGCTTCTTCGGAAGGGAAACGAGCCTTCAAGTAGTAATTGCACTCGCCCATGTGAGTTACGTCCTTGAGAAAGTTGGTTCACTCTCTTTATCTCCAAATGTCACTCTTGGGTACTTGCAAGCATTGAGAAATAATTTTGCCAGTTGCCGACGAGATTTTCGACCAGCAAATCGAGATACTCTCGAACGAAAATTCCAGCATCGCGATAGGTAGCGCCCTTCGGAAGGGCTTTTTTTCCCTGGACAATCGAAATCACACCGTCGATCTCTTCGTACACATTTGACCCCTCGTCAAAACCAAGACGAGCGGCGGCTTCAGAATCGAGAAGACAGTTTGCATCCACTTCCGCTGCGGCAGCCAACAGGAACTGTAAGTGGTATTCGATGTACAACTCGGGATCGGGAGTATTCTGGATCGCGGTCTGCTGCAACCGTTTAGGAATCTGTTCCAACTGAGCAGTCTTGAAAACACAACTCTCGGCGTCTGCGAGGTCGGAGGATTCCACGCCATCCCCGGTGATACTCAACCAATACGCTCGGTCATGTTTGCCGTCCGTTTGCATCATGTATTGTGCGGCATAAGAAGCCATGATTTCTTTGTCCGCGATGAGCGGCGAGAGCTCAAGATTGCATTGGCACGAAAAACCAAAGAAGAGCGTTCGGTCGTCGATCATAATACATTCCGGTCCGCCCACGAAACCTGTTCGGTTGGGGATCGGTTTTGGAATCTTTGCCACGATTCGTCCCTTTCCTCGATTTGAGTGTGGATGCGAAACTCGAACAATCCCAACGCGAACACGAACGTCGGTCCCCATTCTCTCTTGCCCCAGAGTGACTATGTTTGCTACAAAGACAAAAAGTTCAAGATAGGTAGTTCTGGAATCCAAAATTCATCTTCAGGAATCGCGTCGATGTCATCCATTTCGCCGTCAACTACGAACCAACGTATCGCGTGTGCTGCCGCGATTGCAGTCATTACCATTCGATGCTGATTCCGGGCTGGAGACTAACGTACTTCGTACTCTCACTCAAACCCCGGGAGATCTTTCCTGGGGTTTTCTTTTTTGACCGAAAGGAAATACTTCGATGTCGCCTGCTCCCGTTCGCCTCTCCCAACGGAGCCACCAGACGGCTGACCAACCGATCAGTTATTTCATGCAACAGGCGGTTGAGAATCCTCACCTGATTAGTCTCGCCGCCGGGCTCGTGGATCCGATCTCTCTACCCGGAAGCCAGATCGAAGCCGCCATCCACGACATCTTGTCCGAGCCCGAAGCCGCCCAGGCTGCCCTCCAATACGGCACGACTCACGGATACGCCCCGCTCCGGGATACGCTCCTGCAACGGACCTGTGCTCTCGACGGAGTGAGTCCCATAGACCTTTCGCTCTCGGCGAGTAACGTTGTTGTGACGACGGGTTCGCAGCAGTTTCTATATCTCATCAGTGAAGTTTTGATCAATCCCGGTGATATTGTCATCACCGAAGCTCCATCGTATTTCGTCTATCATGGTACACTCGCGAGTCTCGGAGCGAAGGTCCTGTCTGTTCCCATGGACGAAGACGGGATGCAAACGGACGCCCTCGCAGAACTGTTGGGACGGCTTGAACACACCGGTGAACTTGATCGACTCCGTATGATTTATACGGTGGACTATTTCCAAAATCCGAGCGGCTTGACCCTTTCGTATCCTCGCCGCCAACACCTGATGGAACTGGTTCGAAAACATAGCCAGGCGCATCGCATCTTCGTTTTGGAAGACGCCGCGTATCGCGAACTACGCTACGACGGTGACGACGTCCCAAGTCTCAAGAGCTTGGACGAAAACAATGAATATGTTATCCAGACCATGACGTTTTCTAAGCCTTGTTCTCCGGGGGTGAAAACGGGCTATGGATTTTTGCCTTCGGAGCTTGTTGGGCCAGTGTTGCGATTCAAGGGGAATCACGATTTTGGCTCAAGCAACCTGACGCAGCATTTGTTACATAGATTATTAGAAAGTGGAGCCTACGATGAACATGTCGTTGAGCTATGTAACGTTTACCGGACGAAACGGGATGCAACATTGAGTGCCTTATCGGAGGTCTTCGGTACCGACGGAAATGATACCTCAACTGTACGCTGGACTCATCCGCATGGTGGTTTGTATGTGTGGATGACATATCCCGAAGGAATCAATACCGGTCCGCATGGTCCGCTCATGAAAGCCGCCCTCCACGAAGGCATCCTATATGTGCCTGGACAATTTTGTTATGTTCAGGATGGCGAATCACCATTGCCCACAACAGACATCCGACTGAGCTTCGGTGTGGAACAGCCGGAGACGATCCACGAAGGTCTGCGGAGGCTCGCCGTTGCAACCAAGACCGCGTATCCTGATTTGATGTCGGGAACACCGACAACGGCAGGGGTTTAGTAGCGGAGGAAAACAAAGGCAGGAAGACCAAACATACCAACCCGAAGCGCAAGCGAGGAAAGACAAAAGAACCAAAGCGTCAGCTTCGCTGCCGCACTCCGAAACCAAAACAACAAGCATCACTCCCGTACCCGAAGCCAAAATTCTACAATTCCTGGAGCAATTGACGATAATGATTCGACTTGGTGTCAACGTCGACCATGTTGCCACTGTCAGGCAAGCCCGAAAGGCAAACGAACCGGATCCCGTGATTGCGGCGACGCTCGCGCTGCTGGGTGGGGCGGATAACATCACCGTCCACCTGCGAGAAGACCGTCGGCACATTCAAGAACGCGACGTCCGCGTCATCAACGAGTTTTGCGATCATGTGAATCTGGAAATGGCGGCCATCGATGAGATTACGCGGTTTGCGTGTGACTTGAAACCTCGCCAGGTGACTTTGGTGCCCGAACGGCGCGAAGAATTAACGACCGAAGGCGGACTCGATGTTGTCGCCCATAAAGCCACGGTCGCCCCCGTTATAAAACGTCTCCAAGATTCCGGAATCGAAGTCGCCTTGTTTGTCGACCCGGACGACAAGCAAATCGAAATGAGCAAGGAACTCGGAGTTAGTGCCGTCGAAATCCAAACGGCGCGGTATTCCGAAGCTCCCACTCGCGAAGCGTTCACGAAGGAACTCACGGCCCTCGAAAAGTCGACCGGGTTTGCCAAAGAAATCGGCCTCCATGTCCACATGGGACATGGCATTAATTACACGAATGTGAAAAGTGTTATTACCATTGCTGGCGTGGAAGAGCTAAATATAGGACATAGTATAGTATCTCGCGCCGTATATGTTGGCATGGAAAGGGCTGTGCGCGAGATGAAAGAGGCTATGCAGCGATGAGAGGTTATATTCTCGGTCGATGGCTGTAGAACTATGCAGTTATGGTACGGTGTTTTGGAAAGTTGCTCTTCGCTCCCCGAACAGTTTATGGCTTTCAGCTTGTCCGTAGAACAGGCATCTCGCCAAATGCGAAGAAACACACGAACAATCAAGATGCCTGTTCTACGGACAAAACACAGCTCCGACACGTATTTTTCCATTCGATCCCGGTTTAATATGTCACCATCGCCCCGAAGTTCAACCCGTGGGCCCAGAATCCACTTCTTTGGAAACCAGGCGCCGGACGAGCCACACCTGTGAGGATACCCCCTTGCGGCTGGTTTGTGTTAATTCCTCGATCAATTTGGTCTCCCGGTCGCACGACACTGCTCCAATACATGAACCCATATCCGGCGAACAGTCGGAGGCGAGGAAGGACTCGAACACTGAACTTGGCCTGAGCTTGCGGTACGACCGTGAAGTCGTTTTGGTTCTCGACACCGATGTTCGTCGGCTGAGTATATAAACCTCCGAGAAATGTGCCAGGATTTGCGACACCGGTCCCTGACGTGATTGTGTTCCCGTAGATATTAACGGATTGATTTGTAGTCCCGAGTGCGACCTTTCCAAGCAGGTCGAACTGTAGCCTCTTATGTGTCAGGATTAGATGGGCGCCGAGTTGGCCGCCGTAGAACTGGTTCCGAGTTTCGAACTGATCGCGGAAGGCCAGATTTTGATCCAGGAGAACATTTCGACCGGCATACGCGATGGTTAATTCTTCGTCGAGGTCAAGGTATGCGAACCCTGTTAACAGGTGTAGCTTGCAATGTGGTTTCGCGATCAGTTTGCACCGCGCGAGAACCTCCATACCCCATAGTTCGGTGCTGTGCGTTATGTCGACGCCTCCGACCAGTGCCCCAAATGTAGGAATCTCGATTTCCGGTCCCTCGTTCATGGGTGGCGGAATCACAATCGTCGGTCCCGGAACGTTCGGGTTAGAAATCAGGAAGCTGCCTTCGCGCCCCAAGTTCGCTGCGAAAATCGGAAAAGACAAAGGCGGGTTTCCGTCCGGACCAGAGTTGAAGCGGAACGTCCGAGATTGTTCGAAGAGTGTGAACCCGGATACCTCAAGGCCGAACACTTGTTGGTGATCGACCCAACCGCCAAAGCGTCCTCGGAAACCATAGAACGGCCCGTTGTCGATTTCGTCCCCTAAAAGCACTCGGGTTCCGGGATTCGTCAACGCTCCTTCCGGAGCCACATCGCCAAAGTCTCTCGTAACGAGCGGCGGGATGGGAGCATCCTGGAGCCACCAAATCAGACTTTCTCCATCCAACCAAACTCTCTGTGGACCGGGAGCACCGATGTCTGTCAGAATCGGACTCACGTACGATTCCAAAACCGGTTCGCGAATCATTGTGAGAGGGTTCGCCGCCAGCTCCTCTTTCTTCGGAGAGGATTTCTGCGAACTTGTAGTTTTCGGAACCGGTTTGGGAGTTGGTAACTGCGGCTCATCCTCGAACAGATCGACCGTTGGGATGGACCCACGTGACCGAGGTGTGAGCGATAAGACCGAGCTGGGACCCACTAACTGCGTCCGTAATGGTGTATCCGCCAACTCCACAAAACCCAGGCTCGCCTGCACAACAGGTTGTTGCGCTTGAGCACTCTGCGTGTGTGGAGTTGCAGGGTTGATACCCACAAAGTTATGATCGATGCAACGTTGTTCGTGGAGAGATTGGGCCGTTGCGAGATTGCACGGAGATAACAGCAGGGCAAAGAGCCAACTCAACAGATACCAGAAACGACGTTGGGAAGTGTTCATAAGTGGCGAATCTCCTGTCGGTCCTTCGGTCGGTGATTCTTAGATATTGATTGTCTATCTCGAAGATCGACTCCAGGGTGTCGCAGATATCGTTCCAACTGCCTCAGATTCCCGTCCGCTTCGAGATGTCGGCCATCTAATCCAGATAATCAGACCTTTCTTCTGAAGAGCTCGAACCATCACAAATCCAACAAACTGATATACTAAATATAATCGTTGCAGACCTTGTATTCTACTGAATTGTTATAATCTGAAAATCGCTCCTGTCTATGAATCGCAACTATGGAGAACTCTTCCATGCTCCGTTTCTGCTGCATCTCGGCGTTGGTTCTTTGGATGTCTCTGTTAATGAGTCCAGGCGTCGGCCACGCGCAAGCCAAGAAGTTACAATTCCTCCGCTATCTTCCCGAAGGCACAACGGTTGTCGTCGTTCTCAACGTGGACAATCTGTTCAAGTTTGAGAAGAACCGTGCGGCCATTACCCAGGCCAGCAGACAGTGGTACGCGGACGTGTTCGTGCCAGGTGTGAAGGCCATTCCCAAGGAACTCGGCATCGCGCGAGTGGACCGCATTGTGATCGGGCTCCCGGCAATCGGGGATCCTCAAGGGTGCTTGATTCTGCGAGGAAAGGTCAATCGGGCATTGTTCAACAAACAAGTCGCCATGAGTCCAGGCATTCGAGCCGTCCAAAAGTCAAAAGCCTTGACCGTATTCGAGATGGACGCGAAAAAGTTTCCGAAACGCAAGCGGCCAAAGTTTGAGTTGCCTGGTGGATTGGAGGAACGGTTCCTGGTCAAGCCAATCTTGGACAAACTTTGGTTTGCCGCGATCGACGATTCGACGGTATTCGTTTCGCTCCAGAGCAAACAAGAAGTTCAGGCCATCGCCAAACTTCACGCCGACAAGAAGGTCGGGCTGAACCCCAAGATGAAACGGCTATTGTCCCTCGTCGATACCGACAGCGGAGGGCTGTTTTTGACGACGCTCGGAGAGGCCGCCGTCCCAGACAAGTTTCAGAAACAGACCCTTGGCGACATCTTCCGACAGCTAAGTCGATTCTCCATTCGGCTGGAAAACACCAAGACGAAATCGGTTCTGAAGATCACCGCACACACCAAGGACCCAGAATTCGCCAAGGTGATGCATAAAGAATTGACCGGCGGGTTGGGCCAACTACGAGGGGGACTCCTCCAAAAAGCCCGACAGGGACTGACGGTGTACAAGCTCGTCCGGTCGATTACCCCCAAGAAAGCGAACCCGGCGTTGGACGTTTTGTTGCCCGTGGCTGACCCGCTGCTGGCTTTCGCAGCGGCCATGCAACCAGGGTTGGATGGAAAAGTCGTGAGCGTCACTTCCGAGGTTCCACGATCCCAGTTTTCGACCTTGGTCAAGACGTTACTTCCGCCAACGGAGTGAGAGTTCTGAATCGTCGGACAAGTCTGGGCGGTCGATGAATAAGTGTCGTCTTGATTTTGGGGTTTTGGAGAGCGTCGGCTTTTGCTCCT
>CAYYUU010000161.1:0-10336 GCA_964474955.1 uncultured Alcaligenaceae bacterium
CACGAAGCCGACATGCCGTTGGTATATGGCATGAGCAATACCACCTGCGAGGCCCAGAAACAATGCGCCGCCATGGCCGATCAACTCGGGGGGCTTCTCGACAGTCACACGTCGTTGTGACACGGTCCGACAGAAATAGCCGCCCAGTTGGGTGGTAAGGTCACGTGTACGCTCGGTGAAGTCAAGCAACGCGCCGATTTTATCGTGTACTGGGGAGGCAACCCGGCAGAATGCCATCCTCGCCACTTCACCAAGTACACGCTCATGCAAAAGAGTAAATTCTTGCCGCGAGGTCGCAAGGACCGAACGATGGTCCTCGTCGACATCCGCGAAACCAAGAGTGCCAAGGCCGCCGACATCTTTTTGCAAGTCAAGCCCGGCAAAGATTTCGAACTCATCACGATCCTGCGAGCCCTCATCAAGGACCAGCGTGTTGACGACGCGAAGATCGCCGAAACGGGCCTGACACGCGAAGTCCTCGACGATCTGATCTCGCGAATGAAGGCGGCCAAGTTCGGGTGCATGTTCTTCGGCATGGGATTGTCGATGACTCGCGGCAAAGACATGAACAGCGCCGCCCTGCTCACGTTGGCGGCGGAAATGAACGCCTTCACGAAGTTCGTGGCGATGCCGATGCGGGGACACGGGAACGTCACCGGGGCCGACGTCATCATGCGTTGGCAAACAGGATATCCGTTCGGAATCACGTTCAACCGTGGGTATCCCCGTTACAACCCGGGCGAGTTTTCCACCGTCGACGTCCTTGTTCGCGGTGACTGTGACGCCGCGTTCATCATCGGCGCGGACCCCGGCGCGACGATGCCACAACCGGCCATCGATCACTTGAAACGGATACCGACGATCGTCTTGGACCCCCACGTCACTCTCACGAGCAAGCTGGCGAAGGTCCACATCACCACGGCTCCACAAGGGATCGCAGCACCGGGCACCGCGTATCGAATGGACGAGATTCCGATGCCACTCAAGCCGGCCCTCAAATCGCCCTACCCGAGCGACGAGGAAGTCGTACGTCGGATCAACGAAGCAATCGCACAAAAACCGTTCTGGCTCCCCGACGGAAGCCAGCCGCAAATGCTGACTTCCCAGGTATAGTTTCATGCTCCGAATCACCAACGGCAAAGTCTACGATCCGGCGAACGACATCCACGGCGAAATCAAAGACCTATGCATCGACGACTCGGGACGGTTCGTCGAGTCGGTCGAGGGTGGCCGGACGATCGACGCGACGGGAATGATCGTCTTTCCCGGTGGCGTGGACGTTCACACCCACGTCGCCGGAGGGGCCATCAACTTCGCGCGGGCAATGACACCCGAAGACCATCGCCGGACTCAGGCTTTCATCCGCACGAAGACCCGACGCAGCGGGCTCGGAGGGATGGCTCCGACGACTTTTGCGACGGGTTATCTCTACGCCGGGATGGGTTGGACGACGGTCAACGAAGCCGCCGTGCCCGTCCTCTCGGCACGCCACACCCACGAAGAACTCGCCGACATTCCGATCCTCGACAAGGCTTCCTTGACGCTCATCGCGAACAACGAGATCCTCCTCGACCAGTTGGAGAACGGCGAGTACGAGAGGGCCAAAAATGTCCTGGCGTGGTACCTCTGGGCCGCCAAGTCCTACGGCATCAAAGCCGTCAACCCCGGTGGCGTGACGGCCTGGAAGTGGGGCAAGGACGCCAAGCAGTTGTCGTCGCAGATCGAAGGGTACAGCAAGCTGACTCCCGGGACGATCGTGACACAACTGGCCCGCATGAGCGAGGACCTCGGGCTACCGCACCCGCTGCACTTGCACTGCAACAACCTCGGTGCGCCCGGAAACGTGGCCACGACGATCGAGACGATCAAACATTTGGAAGGGAGGCGCGCCCACATTGCTCATTCCCAGTATCACGCCTATGGTGGCGACGACTGGAGTACGATCCGATCGGAGACGGCCCAACTCGCCGAGCACTTCAACAACAATCCGAACCTGACCACCGACGCCGGTGCCGTGTTGTTTGGCGACACGGTGACGATCACGGCCGATGGTCCCTGGCAACACTTGCTCTACAAATTGACCGGACGCAAGTGGGGCAATCTCGACGTCGAGAACGAAACCGGCTGCGGAATTGTGCCCTACACGTATCGACCGAGCAACCTCGTCAACGCCGTCCAGTGGGCGGCCGGGTTGGAACTCTTGTTGTTGATCGAGAATCCTTGGCAAGTGTTCCTTTCGACCGATCATCCGAACGGCGGTTGTTTTTGGCGGTATCCGGAAATCATCAAGCTGCTCACGCGAGCGGACTTCCGCGCCGAATGCTTGCAGCAACTGCCCGACAGAATCAAAAAGCACATCACGTTGCCGGAGATCGATCGCGAATACACCCTGTCCGACATCGCGATCTCGATGTCCGCCGGACCAGCCAGGGCACTGGGCTTGCGGCAAAAGGGAAACCTTGGTCTGGGGTGCGACGCGGACGTCGTGATCTACGAGGAAGAAGACGACATTGCTCGCATGTTTGAGCATCCTCGCTACGTCCTCAAAGGCGGCGAAGTTGTGATCGAGGACGGGGAGATTCGTGAGGCACCCCAGGGCCGAGAATTCCTCGTGAAACCGTCCTACGATCCCGACACCGACGATTTCATGCGGCCGTTGTTCGAAGATCGATATGTGATGTCCTTCGAGAATTATCCCGTCGAGATCGAACGCATCGAGCACGCACAATTGCAAGAGTGCAAGACTCCGAACTCTTGAGAACAGCCGTACATGACAACCATTTTTCGTTTGAAACGCCAGCCCGAAGTTCCTCTGGAGGCCGAAGTGCTTTCCCCGGACGTGGTGGCGAAACTCAGCAACTCGGAAATTCGATCTCTGACCGTCTACCACGGCAAACGACAACTGCCGCTGGGGGAGTTTTTCGACGTGGCGGGCGAGCGGTCCGAGGATCTCGAAATCCATGGCGATCTCAAGAAGGTCCGCTGGATAGGTCGGGCCATGTCTCGTGGCCGCATCGAAGTCCGGGGCAGCGTCGGCATGCACCTGGGAGCATACATGTCCGGTGGCCGCATCGAAGTACACGGGGATGCGAGCGACTGGGTGGGGGCCGAGATGAAGAATGGTTTCATCCACGTGCACGGAAATGCCGGGGGCCAAATCGGAGCCGCCTACCGGGGGGCCTTATCGGGGATGAGGAATGGGACGATCCTCGTGGATGGTTCGGCTGGGCTGGAGGTCGGCATGCGGATGCGTCGCGGGACGATCGTTCTCGGTGGTCCGGCCCGAGATTTCGCTGGATTGCAGATGAAGGGGGGAACGCTCGTTCTGCTGGGCGGGGCGGAACTGCGGACGGGGGCGTGGATGAAACGCGGGACGATCCTTTCCATGAAGCCGCTGCAGTTGATGCCGACGTTCGCGTTTTGCGCAGCCTACAACCCGACGTTCGTACGCATGTACGGTTTGCATTTGCGGCAGTTCGGCGTGCAGATGCCTTACGCGGCGGACGAAGGTGGTTATCGTCGTTATGCGGGCGATTTGGCGGTCCCTGGGAAAGGTGAGATCCTCGTGTGGGAGCCGAACGGGTAGGACGTTCGTTGTTAGTCGAGCCGACTTGTGGCTTGCACAACAACGCAACGCATCTATCGAGTGGGATCACGCGATTTGCCCCCAAGTCTAGCTGTTGTCTTCGATGGGACGGAGGGAATCTCCTCGGGCCAGGGCAACCATTCTGACCAGAGCCGCCACCGTTTCGGCCTGCATCTTCTGGAGCACTTTGCCTCGATGAATGTCGAGCGTCTTGCGGCTGATTGTAAGGTCTTCGGCGATCTGCTTGTTGGGCTTTCCCGAAGCGAGAAGATCTAACACTTCCGTTTCGCGTGGCGTGAGTTTGGCCATCCGCTCAAGAACTGCCGCTCGTTCGACTTGCTCTTGCCGTCGGAGTTGGCTTTCTTGGAGGCCTTCTTGGATTCGATCCAGGAGGACTTGTTCGTTGTAGGGCTTCTCCAAGACGTCGAGAGCGCCGTTCTGAATGGCTCGGACGGTCAGGGGCACGTCGGCATAGCCACTCAGGATGATCGTCGGGATGTCGTGGCCGGAGTCTCGCAGGCGTTGCTGTAATTCCAATCCGCTCAAGCCGGGCATGCGGATGTCCAGTAGAAGACACCCGACGGTGTCGGCCCCGTGCGTTTCGATGGCCGTGAGGAACTCCTGGGCCGTTGGGTAGCTCGTCAGGGGGATACCGACCGACTTCAGAAGGGTCTGGACGGCATCTTGGATTGCAGGGTCGTCATCGACGAGGGCGACCGAAACTTTGGTTGGCATGTTGCCTCCGGTGTTGTGAAAAGAAGGAAAGCGACAAAGAATATTGTGTCAGCCGACAAATTGTGTCGTGGGACGATTTTGTTCTTGGCCAAGGAAAGTCGATACGACGCAAGGAACCACAAGAAGGAACCAACCACGAGCCAACGACCCCGAACTGGCCAATATGCCGTTCTGCATTTGGGACACGGTAACCCATTTCGCAAATGCCGTCGAATAAAATGTTGAACGTGCCCCAAATACGACCACCGCGGCGAACGGGTCCCGGCGTGGGTGGACGTCGTTCGTCGATTCGCGGCCCCTACCCCGGCGGGGTGTCGTGTGTCATTCCTTTTTCGAGCAAGCTCGACAACTTTCGGGACACCTGCGTTTCCTCGTTCACGACCACGTTGGCCCCGGCCTTGAGCAACGTGGACTCACTCGCCTGGAAGCGACAACGCACGACCACCATGGCTTCGGCGGTCTGGGTCCGGACGAGACGCACGATTTCCAACGCCACCTTGTCGTCCGGCACGCAGACGATCACCAGGGCTGCTTTGCTCGCGCCTGCGGCCTCCAAAATGTCGTGGTCCGTTGCGTCTCCGGCGACCGTATGAAATCCCTGCTGGGCAAAGGGGTAGAGGTTGACGGCGCTGCGGTCCACCAAATGAACTTCGAGACCGGTCGTGTCCAGGGGCGCCGCCCCCTGCCGGCCACCCGGACCGACGCCGACGACGAGGGCCGATCGAACGGCTTGGGCCCCGAAGTACGTCGTGGGTTGGGTGTCGCGTTGCGTGTCCCCCACGTAACGCAAACCCCATTTCAACAAAAGTGGCGTGAGCAACAACGTGCCGAAAGCCAGGGCGACGAACTTCTGGTACGTGCCTCGTTCGACGAGCCCCTCGTCCAGGCCCAACAACAACAGGACGAACGCGAATTCTCCGACGTGGGCCAACCCGAGACTCAAGCCAAACGAAGACCTCCAGCTCAACCCCGTCAACTTCAGGGCGACCAAAGCCGCCACGATCTTTCCCACCAACAACAGGAGGAAGGCCGCCACCATCTCCACCGGGTGGCTACCTATCGCGTCGGCCTCAAACAACAACCCGAGGCTCACGAAGAAGATCGCGGCGAAGCTCTCGCGAAACGGCAAGACCAACGCGTCCATTTGGGCCGTCCAACGATACCCACTCAGGATCAACCCAGCCGCGAAAGCCCCCAGGGCCGGTGGGAGTCCGATCCGATATGCCGCCAAAGTAACTCCACCGAGCAGGACGAGCGTGAAGAGGACCACGAGTTCGGGACTGCGAAAGCCAGCGAGGGCAGGAACGATCCACCGCCTCAACACGAGCCGAACGACAACGATTGACCCAATGAACAAAGCCGAATTCATCGTGAGCAGAACGTAGTCCCACCAGCTGGCGATCTTTCCGTTTTGCGTCAGGAGAGGAACCAACAGGAGAAGCGGCACCAAAGCTGCATCCTGGAACAACAATATGCCGATGGCGCGGCGGCCAGCCTTGGTGGTCGAGTGGCCCGTTTCGGCAAGCCCTTTGAAGACCAAAACGGTGGAACTGAAGGCGAGGGCGCTGCTCATTAGGATGACGGCCGGCGTCGGGTGTCCGACGAGCCACAGCACGACTCCGGCAGGAACGGCCACCAACGCCATTTGGACACTCCCGCCGACCAACAGGGATCGGCCCAGAGCAGCCAGTTCGTCGAGAGAAAACTCGAGCCCGATCGAGAAGAGGAGGAGAAACACGCCGGCTTCGGCGATGTGTTCGATTTCGTGATTCTTGTCCGAAACCCATCCCAGCACTCCGGGCCCCAACACGGCCCCAGCAAGGAGATACCCCAGGAGCGGTGAAATTCCAATTCTTCGGCACGCCAACGCGGCAACCAGTCCTGCCGCGAGGATGAGCAGGACATCCTGAATTGCGTCCGTCATTGGGGCACTCGCTTTAGACAAATCGAATGAATGTGTTGGAGTGTATAGAGATGGAGACCCGAAATCAAAGACTGGGCAATCCTTGTCCGCCCAAAGCTTGGTCCACGGCTCGTACCCAGTCGTGTTCTTTGTCGGCGTGTACGCCGCTGAGACCTGCTCGTTCGGCTGCACGCACGTTCCGCCGTTGGTCATCGACAAATAACGTCATTGCTGGGTCCGCGGCACTCAGGACGGGTTCGAAGGCTGCCGGATCGGGCTTGATCTCTCCCACTTCGTCGGAGACAAGTATCCTTTCAAAATACTGAGCCAATCCGAATCGTTCCAGCCGTGGCCGGAGCCAGGCCCCACGATGATTCGAAAGGAGCCACACCGGAACGAGTCGAGACCAGTGCTCCAAGTGCCCGGCCGCTGGTCCGTAATCGTAACTGCTTTCGAGCAGAGGTCGCCAATCCGTGGTTTCGCCCAATCCCTCGGTCAGTCGCTCCCACAACTCCCGTTCGGTCATCTGGCCAGTCCAGAAGGGCCTTCGTAACTGTTCGTACCATCGGTTCCAGACAACTCCTTCTGGCTGGTTCGTGTGCGCCGCAAGGGCGCGGAGGAAAGCCGGAAAGGGGTTATTGAACACGACCCCTTGGCCATCAAGCAGAAGTAACTGGATGGCGGCTGCGGTCATTGAGCGATCAACTCCTGGGAGTGTACTGTTTCGACTTGTTGGACGACCTCGTCGACTATGTGTTGGGCCAAATCCTCGGGCCTCGAAACGTCGTGCTCCGGGACTACGGCCTTCGCGGCCATCTCACGCAGGGCGCTCTGGAGTTCCCGAATGACGCCAAAATGTTGCAAGTGACGTTCACCTCCACGAGCAGGTTCGCCATGGATTCGGTGGGTCAAGAAGGCTCGATGGAGTTCCTCGTCTTGCAGAACCAGGAGGAATTCGACGACGATGGGACGACACAGGTGAGTCGTGAAGGCCGAACGCAGTTTGCCGGGGATCAGGTGCACTCCCTCTAGAATTAAGTTACGGCGTTCCTTGATGGCACGGGTTGCCACGGCCGTGGCCGCCGCAGCCACGGCCCGGGCTTGTCTGGGAAAGCTCGGGGCGAGAGGTTCGCCCGGATGGATTTCCGGGACTCTTTCGTACGTCGACGTGTGCAGTTCGGCGAGCACCGTTTCGGGGATGACAGTGCGCAGGACCTCCCGGATCGTGTCCGTCGTCACGACCTGGGTGATCCCAAGTCGCACGGCCAGGCGTGTGGCGATCGTCGACTTGCCGACTCCCGGCACTCCACCCAGTGCGATGATGACCGGTCGGCCCGAGCGTTTCGCTTTCCGCCAAGCTCGATACCGGGCGGCCACGTAGGACCCGGCCCGACGCTCCAAATTCCTTGTCGCTATCTCGGCCAACTCGTCGGCTTCCACGTTGGCGTACCTTCGATTTCTGAGTTCTTGTTCGATCTCCGCGGCGATCGAATAAGCAAGCTCTGTCTCGATGCCGGTGGCGAGAATGCTGGTCGACATCAATCCCTTGGAAAACGGTAAACCTGTGCCGGCCCGATCTCGAACCTGTATAACCGTGACCTTTGGGCCTTTCTTCAAGTCAGTTGGCATAACATCCTCTTGGGGGAATCTCCTCTTCCCCCGAAAATGAAATATCTATATCTCTCGTTCCCGAAGGATCGCCATGAAAGTAAGTTCCTTTTTTGTCCGTAGGACAGGTTTGCAACCTGTCCTACGGTCCAAAATCCCAAACCCAGATCCCGAGAACTTATTTTCGCGGCGATCCGAAGGATCGCAGAGCAAACCAAAAGTGCCCTGGCAACGAACCGGAGAGCAAAAAGGAAGCCGACGGCAACTGGCGAGGGCGTCCACGTTGACCGGCAAACAAAATAGGGAAAGCCCCCAGCGACTGGCCGGTTCCACGGGATCATCGCAAGGGGCAACTCCATTTCTACGCTTCCTGATTCCGGCACTTACATTGCTTCCGCCCCAAGATCGTCAGGCAAGCGTCTCGACTGCTGCCGTTTTTCGGTTCGCTTGCGAAAAATCCTCCGGCGAATCGCCTGTCCGAGCCGACCCATTGCCCCGGTGATGGCCCCCGTGATCGTCTCGTCCGTGTGCTCCACGACGACCGGCCCTTCCGTTTTGAGGTGCACTAATACCCGACAGCGTTTGTTAATGCCTCCTTTCGGACCGTTGACGTCCGCAAGAAATGCCGACACTCGGTGAACGTGATTTCGAAAATTTCGAAGCACGTTGCGCACTTTCTCGGTCAAGAAACTTCTATGGTTCTGGTACAGTTCGATGCCCTGTCGGCGAATTTCTACGTGCATGGTTAAGACTCCTTATGGTGAATCCGAAACAAATGCATATTGTGTTTCGGGAGATGGTAGATGATCCCTTCGTACCGTCCACATTGAGAGGACCGAGTTTCTCCAGGTTCGCCTAGCGACGCCCAACTTTCCATGGCGAAAGCACTGGACACAGTTCAAAATTGAACCGCAAATGCTTGGGGCGAGACACGGAACGGGAAAGTCATTGCCGCCCGTTTCATGGGTACACGCGAGCCGCGTGGACCCACGACCCAAACAAAAACCCGACGGCCATGCATATGGATTTCGCGCTGCCGGCCTCGCGAGCATTTTCGGTTGAATTTTTCGGAAGTATTGAGGGAAAGCAGACCTCGTGTCTGCCCTACCCTCGGAGCTTATCAATCGCTCATCCGTGGCGACCAGGAAGCGGCAACGAGTGTTACCGGTTGCTTCCAAACGCGACCCAAAGATAATACAGGATGACAAGAAATGTACTGACGACGGCCGCAACGTACGTGAGTGCTGCCGCGTCCAAAACGCGATCCATTCCTTTTCGTTCGGCAGACGTGACGATCCCCGTTTCGACAACAAGTTGCTTGGCCCTCGCGGTCGCGTCGAACTCAACCGGGAGAGTGACGAGTTGGAACACCAGAACGGTCGAGAACAAGATCACTCCAGCGAGCACTAGGTACGGCGACAGAAACAGCCCCGCAATCATCACTATGTAGCCCAACGTCGAACCAACGTTGACGGTCGGCACGAGGGCCGAGCGGATCCACAGCGGTGCATAGTTGTTGGCATGTTGGATCGCATGTCCGACCTCGTGAGCCGCGACCCCAATGGCCGCGATGGACCGACCGTAATACACGTCTTCCGACAAAACCAGTTCTCTCGATACTGGGTTATAATGGTCCGTGAGGTACCCTTGCGTGGGCACCACTTGAACGTCTTGAATGCCCAGGTGGGCCAGCAACTTCGTGGCCACCTGGGCCCCAGTGAACCCTCGCAAGGGTATCACCTCGGAGTATTGACGGAAGTTAGACCGAACTCGATGACTGGCCCACAGACCAAGGAGCAAACCAGGCAATAGAAACAAAAAGTACATCGGATCGAAGAAAAACATCTTGGCTCTCTTCTACGAAACGGACGTATCGATCATGGAATAATCGCGAATCAATTGCCAGCAAACGATGCCGGCAAACGCCAAACAACAAACGACGAGGACCGCGACCACCACGGCCAAGACGTTCCACTGGCCCGATGGATTCTCGATTTTGGAGTTCATGGTCCATTCCAGGGACCAATCCATCCCAGACACTCCGTGAGGCCTGGTGGACCCAAGAGAGGAGGAAGTGCCCTGTGTGGTCTCGTCCGACTGTTTTGGCGGAATACTTTTTGGAATCATTGGTGTTTCCACAGTTGTGCTCTCTTGTTGTTCTGCGGCGAGGAAGGCGTTTTCAAGGTTCCTCGCGTCTCGATTGGATTCGTTTGACTCGTCGCCGCTTCGAGTACATCCCATGCCCCCTTGCCCTCTCCCCTCAAACGGCCGTAGTTGGGGAGAGGGCAGTCGACGTCCTTCCCCGGAGGAACGAGAAGGACAAAAAAACGAAATGTTGGCGTAAAGTCATGTCGAAAAAAATCTCAATTCCGAACTCGGAATGTCGACGGCAACGCAATTGAACTGTGGCGGCACTCAAATCCTCACCCGAATCGGTCTTCAGGAATTGGGCGACCGGCGTGAGTTCGTGAACGTCAAAGAAGCATCCCGCGTGCCAAACGTCC
>CAYYUU010000162.1:0-10268 GCA_964474955.1 uncultured Alcaligenaceae bacterium
GTGCGACTCCGGAGCGAGCAAGACAACACGAAGCGAAGGAGTTGCATGCTGCGAAAGCAGCAGTGCGACTCCGGAGCGAGCAAGACAACACTGCGAAGGCCCACCTTTGTCTTTCTGTTCCCTGTTCCCTGAATTGGTGTGCCATCGCTTCGCTACGCTCAGCTTGCCCCACCCTACGAAAAACAACCACCGCTCTGCGCTGCGCCCATTCGCAAAGTGCTGTAGTGTTGTTGTTTTCAATCATCAAGATTTCTCTTGAGTCAATCAGTGTTTTACACAAACTCGACGTCCACGGATTGCTCGATGATCCCGGCCTTGTGGGCTTCTTCGAGCAGACGGTGGACGGCTTCGCGTCCGCGGTCGCCGTAGTCGATCGTCCAATCGTTGACGTACATGCCGACGAACTTGTCGGCCAAATCCTTGTCCATGTCGCGGGCGTATTGCAAGGCGTAATCGAGAGCGTCTTGTCGGTGTTCGAGGCCGTACTTGATGCTTTCGCGGAGGAGACGACTGACTTCGCGGATTGTTTCTTCGCCGAGGTCACGACGGACGACGTTTCCTCCGAGTGGCAGCGGCAATCCCGTTTTTTCTTGCCACCACACCCCGAGATCAACGACCAGGTGCAAGCCCTGGTTTTGGAACGTCAGTTGGCCTTCGTGGATGATCAGGCCAGCATCGAATTTGCCCTCTTCGACGGCGTTGAGGATTTCGTCGAACGGCAACACTTCGTAATTGAACCCGTCGGGCAACAACAGCTTGAGCGTCAGAAATGCCGTCGTCATCGTTCCCGGAACGGCGATCGTTTTGCCTTTGAGGTCTTCGATCTTGAAGGGTTCGCGAGCCACGACCATCGGCCCATATTGGTCGCCCATGCTCGAACCACTGGCCAACAATGCGTATTTGTCGAGCAGGTGCGCGTAGGCGTGAATGCTTACGGCAGATACTTCCAGTTCGCCCTTCATTGCCCGCTTGTTGAGCGTTTCGATGTCCTGGAGTTCGTGGCGAAACTCGAAATCGCCGGTATCGATCTTGTCGTGGGCGAGTGCGTAAAACATGAACGCGTCGTCGGGATCGGGACTGTGTCCGACGTTTATAACTTTCTTGGCCATGCGTTGAATTCCTCCGAGTGTCTCTATGTTTATTGTCTCGTTATTATATATGAACCGACTCGACAACCATTACGGCCTAATAACCGCGAATGGCGAGGTGGACACAACACAAGACCGACGTCAGAATTTTCGGAGCGAAGAAGGTGCACTTTCAGAGACGGGAACAGCCGAATTTGTTGCGATCGGAGAAGTCAGAAAGGTGACAGAAAAAAGAGTCCCACGGGCCATCCTGGCCCACGGAACTCGGACGGGATCGAGGGGGGGCTCGACTGCAGCGGAAAGTCTTATGAGTTTTGACGGCCAAAATCGGTAATGTGCGGATCTGGAACAAACCTGAAGCGCCAGCGAAGGGGATTTCTGGGCCTTCGCTTTCGTTTGGTTCGAAAACTATTTGCGAGTTTGGTTGTGCCTTCTTGTTGTAAAGCGACGGTACTCGGCTTCACCGGCCAACTTTTTCTGGTTTGTTGCCGAGTGGTTCTGTCGTCTGTGGATGCGAGTCTCGCGGGGGAGTCGGCGGAATCATTGGCTTCTTTGCTAGGCTTCGATCGTTGCTTTTCCCTCCGCGAAAAGCAACTTTCCAAAATCCAAAACTCATGGACCCACCTCACGATGCCTCGGCGGGATCATTGAAACTTCTTGTTGTTGGTCCGAGTAGTGTTTGGGATAAATGGACGATGTCGATTCTGCCTTCCACGGATAGAGATTCGCAGGAACCGTTTCTGTCCCGAGCGAACAACGACTGCTCTCTCGTGCCCGAAACAAGAAGGAAAGAGATACGCAACGATGCTCGACAACACACCTCGCTTCGTTTGGATATTCGTCGTCACGCTGGTCATGATCCTTGGATTGCGATTCGCCCTCACGACCGCCGAGGAACCGAAGAACTCCGATGCTGCGAAAAGGAAAGAAGAAAAAGCATCTCACGCCAAACTCGGAAAGAAGATATCTGACTTGGTCTCCCAGACCGCAGACGGAAATAAGGTTCGGTTGCATGACTTCAAGGGCAAGAAAGCAATTGTCGTCGCCTTCCTTTCGTTCGAATGTCCCGTCTCGAAAAGTTACTCGCGTCCGCTCGCCAAGTTAGTCCAGAAGTACAAAGACGCGGGCGTAGCGGTTCTGGGGATCGTTCCGCATCCGGACCTGAACCAGAAGCAAGTCGAGAAACAAAGGAACAAGTTTGAACTTCCGTTTCCGGTCTTCCACGACGCCGACTTTCGATACGCGAATGCGTTCCAGGCCGATTACACTCCCGAAGTCTTTCTATTGGATGGTAACTTCGTTCTTCGATATCGCGGTCGCGTCGATGACAGTTACTACGCCCGTTTGAAACGCAACATAAAAGTCACTTCGCACGACTTGTTGAAGGCTCTCGACGAAGTTCTCGCCGGACGCGAGGTGAGCAATCCAGCGACCAAGCCAATCGGCTGTCCGATTTATCGCGGCAGTCAGAAAGTCGCCAAGACCGGACCCGTCACGTATCACCGTGACGTGTTGCCGATTCTCCAACAACGCTGCCAGGGTTGTCATCGTCCGGGGGAAGTTGGGCCGTTCTCGCTCATGACGTATCGGCAAGCTGTCAACTGGGCCGACGACATCAAGACGTATACCCAGAACGGTTACATGCCGCCGTGGAAGGCGACGTCCGGGATGAAGTTTCACGACGAACGCAAGATGACCAAGAAAGAAATCGCCACGCTCGCCAAGTGGGTCGACACCAAAACTCCCGAAGGCGACCCGAAGGATGCACCGCCTCCCGCGAAGTTTCCGCAAGGGTGGCAACTCGGGAATCCGGACATGGTGCTCGAGATGGGCAAGGACTGGCAACTCGGACCGAATGGCCCCGACGTGTTTCGGTGTTTCGTCTTCCCGACGAATTTTTCGGAAGATAAATATTGCTCGGCGGTAGAGATTCGCCCTTCGAACCGTGCGATCGTCCATCACATCTTGTTGTTCGTCGACACCAAAGGCCGAGGGCGTCTGCGACAGAAGCGAGCCCAAGCCCGAGAACGCAGTCGAGCGAACCGACACGACGACAAAGGCCCCGGATATTCAGTCCCGGCAGGCAGCAGCGGGATTGGCGTCGGCGTCATTCCCGAAGGCAACCTCGGCGGATGGGCGCCGGGTGTTATCCCCAGACACTTCCCAAAAGGAACGGGCTTCCACCTTCCCAAAGGTGCCGACATCGTGATGCAAGTTCACTATCACCGCAACGGAAGGCTCGAAAAGGACCGCACGCGAATCGGCCTGCACTTCTCCAAAGAGAAAAACTGTCGCCCGATTCAGGCGTTTCCACTGCCCGGCGGGACCAAAGCTCCCGGCTTGTATCGCGTGTTCTTTGCCATTCCGCCAAACAGAAAACGATATCCCCTCGGCGGTTCGGCATGGGCCATGGAAGACTGTGAGGTTTACGCCATCACGCCACACATGCACCTACTCGGCAAAGAAATGTATGTCACCATGACGACGCCCGACGGGAAGACAAAGACCATCATCGGCATCAACGATTGGGACTACCAGTGGCAAGAAGAATATCGATTCAAGACGCCGCTGAAAATCAAAAAGGGAACGAAGCTGACCGTGCAAGCGTATTACGACAATACAGCCGATAACCCGCTGAATCCGTTTAGCCCACCTCGCGCGGTAACGTTCGGGGACCAAACGACGAACGAAATGTGTTTCGCGTTCCTCGGTGGATCGTCGAGTAAAGGCGGACCGCTGTTGCCGTTCTCGCTTCATCCTGTTCGCGTTGAACAAAAGGGCAAGACCGCGAAGTAAACTCGCGAGACGATCACGATGTTTGAGAGTCCACGCACGCGCCGTGGGCTCTTTCTTTTTGAGTCGCTTTGATACAATGACCCAATCACCTGGACGAGATAAGTTATCCGTTACAAACCTCTTGACTCGCCCTCATGGAGTTAGTTCACAACATGAAATTGATATGTTCTCTTGCGCTGGTTGCGGGGCTGTTGGTTCCAATCACGGCGTCTGCTGGCGACGCCAAAAAAAACGGTGAGACGTATAACGTCCCTTACAGACTCACCAACACGGCCCACATCCTTGTTCGCGTGAAGATCAACGGGCAAGGGCCATTGAACTTCATCATCGATACCGGAGCTCCGGTCGTCATAATCTCCAGCGAAGGTGCCAAAGAAATCAATCTCAAGTCGGGCGGTTTTGCGGGCATCGTGCTGGACGAAAAAGAGAAAGCCGTCGAGATTCAGAAGGTCGTTCCGGGCACTCCGGCAGCCAAGGGAGGACTGAAGGATAAGGACGTCATCCAGAAAGTGAACGACGTCAAGATAACGTCCATCAAACAACTCCAGCGAGTGTTGACGCGGGCGGGTGCGGATGCCAAGGTCAAGTTCGTCGTCCGCCGAAAGAACGCCGTCAAGGACGTAACGATCAAACTCGGGAAGCGCGGCTGGGCCGTGGCCGAAACGTTCGCCGTCGAGGGCGGCGTTTCGCACAAGGACGAGAAAATCCTCGTCCAGACGATCCCTCAAATTAAGGGAATGAATGCGATGAACTTCGCCGGAGTTCCGCTGCACGGCGTCATTGGATTTCCGTTCCTCGCCAAGTACAAGATGGAAATCGATTTCACCCAGCCAAAGATGCGCTGGACTGACCTGAAATTCGATCCGCCTGCCCCGCAACCGATCGAAGGGAAGAAACCAAGTTCGTCGGGGATGAGCAGCCTGGACACCGCCGCCACGGTCATGCGTGTGATGCGGTTTCTCGTCGGCAAGTTCCCCACAGCCGAGATCGTCGCACGAGGTTTCGTCGGCGTGGAACTCGGTGGCAAGAATGGGACCATCGAGATCACCAAAGTGTTACCGGGGAGTCCCGCGGACAAGAAAGGCTTGAAGATAGGCGACGTGATCGAGACGATCAACGACGAGAAATATACCTCTGTGGAAAATGTGTTGAAGGAACTCTCTCGCATTCCCACAGGCAAGGTCCTCACGTTCGACGTTCGTCGCCGAGGTCAGAAAAGGTCGATCACACTTCGGACGATTAAGGGGCTGTAAAAAATCATGTATCCTCTTCGTCCTGGCGGGCGAATGGATGTTATTAGCCCAGCAGAAATAATGTCACAATCTTCAGCCTGGGACAAGGAACACGACAGAAATAAATTTCCCGTTCCACTTCCCAAGCTGGCCAATCGTCGTCCTTTCGGGACTCCAAGCAAAGTCCCAAGAAAAGTGTGTGGCATTAGTTCCGCTGGTCTCAATAGTTCGAACTCGAAGGGGAGACCACTCGGTTCCTCTAATCTCACCGTGCGACTCAAGATAGGAATTCCCATTCATGAAATATATCTCCAGTATCCTCGCTATGTTGCTCGTGACTTCGTTCTGCGTGGCCGATTCTCCTGGCGAGAAAAAATCGTCCAAAATGGCGAAAGTCGAGACCGTACCGTTCCAGTTACTCAAGACCCAGCACATGGTCGTTGACGTCATGATCAACGGCAAGGGACCGTACTTGATGATCTTCGATACCGGTGCTCCTACCATGCTGTTGAACCCCAAAGCGGCGAGGGAATCCGGCGTCGTGCCGAAGAATTTCCGAGCTTCGATCTTCAACAACAAACCCCGCAACATTAAACAACTTAAGATTGGCAAGGTCGAAGCCAAGAACCTCGGCGTGTTGGTTCTGGATCACCCCACCGTCAAAGCGATTTCGGAGTACCTGGACCGACCTCTCTATGGCATCGTGGGCATGCCGTTCTTTGGGCGTTTCAAGATGACGCTCGACTACAAGGCGAAGAAGATGACGTTCGTCCCGACGAACTACACTCCGCCCGATCTAATGAAAGACCTTCAGGAGCGTTTGACCAAACAGATGCTCTCGGGGAAAAAGAAAGTGCTGGAGTATCTAGCTCCCCGCGCGCTGCTTGGGATGCAAGTAAGCAAGGTCAACGGCGACAAGAAGGCCGGCGTGTATGTGGAGAGTGTGTTGCCCAAGAGCGCCGTAGCGGCAGCTGGGTTCTAGAAGGGTGACCGGTTGTTGGTGCTTTCCGATTATTGGACCGATACGGTGAGCGATTGTTACCGAGCCGCGGCCTCCGTTCGTCCTGGAAAAGCCGCCGAAGCGACGATTCGTCGAAATGGCAAAACGATGAAGTTGACGATCAAGGCCCGAGCCGGGTTGTAATTGAGTTGGGTTGTTTCGAAAGGTGGAAGCGCCAGTCACTGGCGCTTCAAGCTTGTGTGAAAATCCCTTGCGCCCCAAGCGAAGACGCAACGAAACGCAACCGTTAAGCTTGCCCCGACTTCTCCTTGATGCCGTTGAGATAGTTCGGCATCAGGTGGGCGTCGACAGCCCCTTGCAATTTCGCCCACAAGTCCTCCATGATGGTCAGACTCAAGACCCCATCGGTGGCCCCTTGGGCCAACGCCTGGATTTTCGCAAGGGCTGCTTCGGCCACGGCACCGACCGGCATCTCTTTCAGGCAATGGGAGTATTCGTTGGCCGTCAGGCTGACCGTCGGAAGCAAAGGGACAAGATCTCCGGCATCGACGAAACGATAAATGCGGTCTGGGAATTCTCGCCCGAAGGCTTCTGCGGTGGCCGCGTTGCCGATCATCGGAGCCCCGAACGTGTAGACCGCATGGACGTCTAAATACTTCCTTTTGAAACGCCAGGCCGCGAGCAACGCAATGGCTCCGCCCAGGCTATGACCCGTCACCCACAAATACCGATCGTTCTCCTCGACGGCCGCCTTGGTCGGTTCGTATAGAGCGTCCCAAATTTCGGCCAAGGCACTCATGAAACCACTGTGAAACCGACAGCCGACGCCCGCCGCCACGAAGTCCGTTCCCAGATCTCCTTCGGGCAAGACCAGATAGTTTCTCGCGTTCGTCAAGAGCCAGTCCTTGAGGCCGTCGACCATCGTCGGCGATTCACTCCCGCGAAACGCGACGACAACATGTTCCTCGTTCTTGCCAATGTAGGCTTGGGTGTTATCGACGCTGATCAGTTGGGCGTCGAGCCCGAGTTGTGATTGGTATTCGCTTTTTCCTTCGTCCGCCGGCAAATACGCGAGACTCGCCGCCGTCCCAAGGAACGCCGCATTTGCAAAATCACCGAGGGCGTCCGGATTGAGTTGCATGGTTCAAAACACTCCGTAGGTTGTGAAGGTATCAGCTCGCCGGAATGCGCGGTTGCGGAATCAGTTCGATTTCTTCGGACGTTTGCCTTTGGGCAAGCCGGAAAAGGCCCGACCCTGTTTTTGTTTTCTCCATTCGAGGGCCGACTTTCTGAGGACACCGGTGTTTTCCAGGTCCAACTTTTTCAGCGACTCGATGGGCATCAGATGAGTCCGAAATCCCTCGTCGGTGATCTTTGTATTACCGAGTCGGATCTCCTCCAACGCCGGTAGCTCCGCCAACACCTTCACACCTTCGTCGGTGATTTGGGTGCGGCTCAGGCCGAGCACGCGGAGTTTTGCCATGCCTTTGAGGTGCTTGAGTGTGTCGTCCGTCACGTCCTCGTTGGCCATTTGCAAGACGGCCGTCTCGGGATACTCTTCGAGGGCCTGGTAATCGTCGCGATCCCAACCTGTGAGGGTGATGCGGAGTTCTTCGTTTCCGTCAGGCCCTTGGACCATTTTGATGTGCGGCCCAAGGTCGATCTTTTCCTTGATGACGAGGGGAGCGATGACGGTCGCGACCCCGAGCAACACGATGGCCAACGGAAGCAAGGCCCAACGACTCCGAATGATGTAGACGAACGGGGCGAGTGGAAAAAACAGGAATGCGAGCAGTCCCCACTTCCAAGAAGTGTAGAACGCCATAATGACGGCCAACAGGCAGCCGAACACAACAACCCCGACTCCGACCAACTGAACGAACAGGGCGTACTCTCCCATGCGACTCTCCCGTGGTGCCTCTCGTGAGTGGTTGCTTTGATGTGATTATATTAAGAACACGGCGGTTGGCTCGACCCTCAGCGACTTGGGTCGTTGAACTCTTCCCAGAGCCGAGTTCCTTCGGGGTGCGAATCGAAGCCTCGGAAAAAGGCTTCCGCGAGCGCGTGGATTTCGTCTTCGTTGACGTCGAACGAAACGAATTTCAAACGGTAGATGGCAAATCTATCGGGGTCATCGTGTGGGCGATACGGGAACGGCAACACCATCGATTGTGGCTCTTCGCCATAGAGGCGGCACTCGATCAAAAGGGCATCGGTCTTGTCCTCCTTGAGATGAATGTATCCGTCGGCCACGAGGACCGCAGCTTCGGCGTCATACTCGTTATTTTCCATCCACTCTCTTCCGATTTTGACACCCTCCGCCGGGTTCTCGGTTGCTATCCGGATCATCTCGCGTTTGTCATCTGCCTTGAGCAAGGCGAGCATCGGTGTAATCGGACCACCGACCTCCGACACAGTTGTAAAACCGTGGGCCGTCCAGAATCCTGCGAGTTCGGCGACTCGTTCCATGTTGGCCTCCCAGTGAAAGGCAGCGATCAGAACATGCGACTCTCATTCGTCAGTTCTTCGAATTCTCGCCCAACAATTCTTCCAGATGGGCTTCGACGGATTCGGCCAGTGCTTGCAAGTTGTATCCGCCTTCGAGACAACTCACCAGACGTCCCTGCGAATGTGTCCGTGCGATTTCCATGACTTCGCGCGTCATCTCTCGAAAATCCTGAGTCTCTAACGGAAGCCCCCCAATTGGGTCTTGGACATGGGCATCGAAACCGGCGCTCAAGAGCACCAACTCTGGTTTTGCGAGATCGGCGACTTTTTCCAGAGTCCGGCGAAATCGATCGCGGCATTCTTCGCGGCTGATTCCCTGGCGGACGGGGACGTTGATCGTGTGTCCGAGGCCCGCGCCAGTGCCCGTTTCGTCGTTGTTTCCGGTCCCCGGGTAGAATCCCAATCCATATTGGTGTTGGCTGAAGAATGTTACTTCGGGATCGCCGTAAAAAATGTCTTGCGTTCCGTTCCCGTGGTGGACATCCCAATCGACGATCAAGATTCGCTTGAGCCCGTGATGTTCTCTTGCATACTCGGCAGCGAGGGCAATGTTGTTGACCAGACAAAAGCCCATGCTTCGGTCTTGCGTGGCGTGGTGGCCTGGCGGACGAACCAGGCAAAGGGCGTTCTTGTCCACGCCTTCGATGACTTGACGAACCGCCGACAAACACGCTCCGGTCACGGCGAGCGAGACGGCGAACGAATCGGGTGAAACGACGGTGTCTGGATCGAGTCGTCCACCACCTGCGGCCACGGTTTCCTTGATTCTTTCTACGACGTGGGGTTCGTGGACCTTCGAAAAAATCGGATCGTCGGCGGCGACGGGTTGATACTCGCCTAGTTTGCAACGTTCGACAAGTCCGGATTGTGTCAGTCGATCGTGGACCGAACGTAATCGATCGGGGCACTCGGGATGCCGGCCCGTTTCGTGTTTCAGAAAAAGTTCGTCGTGGAAAAGTAATGTCATATGCGCGAATCCTCGTCCTTGGCGGTTAATAAGGTTATTGTCGCCAATTCGAAGGGAACGGGCAATGGCGGAGAATGACTGGGGGAGATGACTTGAAGTGTTGATCGGAGCGATACCAGAGTATCAAGAACCGGACAGCCCGGTCGTGGGAGGAAACAACCGGGCCATCTCGGTTCTTGGGAGGATCCGACGTTCTTTCTACGCTCGTTATTTTGCTAGTGTTCGCCACGGCCCAAAATATTCCAAACGCAAAAAGGCCGGATGTGCTGATTGCGCATCCGGCCTTTTTGCGTTTGTTTTCTATTCCCTACTGCCTGATCCCTATCCCCTTCTTTCTACGCCCACACTTTCCGTTGACGAGACGACGGAATGTTGAGGGCATCACGATACTTGGTGACGGTTCGGCGAGCCACCGGATACCCGGCCTCTTTGAGTTGCTTGACCAAGGCGTCGTCGGAGAGCGGTGCCGTTTTGTCTTCGTTCTCGACCAGCTCGACGAGCTTTTTCTTGATCGCCTCGTAAGCAACCTCTTCGCCGTTGGCTTCTTTCCCACCGCCGAAGAATCGCCGCAGAGAAAAAATGCCGCGAGGAGTTTGCACCCACTTTTTATCGACGGCCCGACTGACGGTCGTGACGTGGACGTCGACGAGGTCAGCAATCTGCTGCATCTTGAGCGGACGGATGTGATCGATTCCGTGTTCCAGGAAAGCCTTCTG
>CAYYUU010000163.1:0-10208 GCA_964474955.1 uncultured Alcaligenaceae bacterium
GCACACGGAGTGTGCCTACTACTTTGGTCACGGCACACGGAGTGTGCCTACTACATAGAACCCAAGAGGAGGCTTGTGGATGTTCGACGTCGAAGAAATCACGAATCTTCAACATCACACTGTAGCCCTTTGGCATGAGGAAGAGATTTCGAATCCTTACGATGGGTTCTTGCGGGCAGTGTGTGAACAGCACAAGTTCAACTACTTGCTTTGGCATGAAGAAGATATCGCCCGGAGCCCAAACGTTGGTGATACTCGTGTCGCTCAGGTCAAGCGTGCGATCGACACATACAATCAACAACGTAATGATTGTATCGAACAACTTGATGATTACCTCATCCAAGAACTTGGTCTGCGAAATGTCGTTCCGAAACCTAATGCTCCGCTCAATACTGAAACTCCGGGAAGTGTTATTGATCGCCTCTCGATCCTGGCATTGCGAATCTACCACATGGAAGAACAAGCTGCTCGGGCGGACGTGACCGCAGAACATGTTACGAAGGCAAAAAACAAACTCGCAATCCTCGCCGTCCAACATCAGGATCTATCTCAAAGTTTAACGGAACTACTCGACGATATTGTTCGTGGAAAGAAACGACTGAAAGTATATCGCCAATTTAAGATGTATAATGACCCAACGTTAAATCCATATCTGTATGGTCAGCCCAAGAAGGCCGGATAACGCTACTGCTCATTTCATCGTACGGACTTCCATCCACGCGCCCAGTCCGTTACGATTTAGTTCAATTGCCTTGAGTACCGTATTCCTCAACCAAGAGCACTTGAGCTATGCGTCCGTACACACACCTGTGCCTACTCGTCTGTTTGTTGATTTCGATTCCCTCTGCACGATCTTCGGAATTGTCGAACGCCGACGTGCTGGGAAAAAAGAAAACTTCCGAACCGGATCAAGTTCCTATTGGAATGGTTGCGATTCCTGGTGGAACGCTCACGATGGGCGCGAACGATCCCAACCACCCAATAGCGTCCCCACCACACAAGGTGAATGTCGGTCCGTTCTGGATGGACAAGTACGAAACGACGAACGCCCAGTGGGCGCAATTCGTCAAGGCCACGGGATACAAAACGATTGCCGAGCGAGTTCCCGATCCGAAATATTTTCCGAGTGTGGATCCGAAAGCGATTCGCAAGCATCCCCCATTTTCTTTAGTATTTTCGGCGCCAGAACGGTTGAATCGCAGGGGCCTTCAAGACCACAGGCAATGGTGGGCGCTGAGCAAAGGTGCCGATTGGAAACATCCTGAAGGTCCGAAGAGCAACATCAAAAAGCGGATGAAGTATCCCGTCGTCCATATCTCCTGGATCGATGCCGTGGAGTATTGTAACTGGCGGAGTAAACAAGGTGGTCTGAAGCCCGCCTACAAGAAGGTCAAAACCAAGGAACAGTACGTTCTCGTTCCAAAGGCCAACGGCTTTCGACTACCAACGGAAGCCGAGTGGGAATTCGCCGCTCGTGGTGGGCTCGCGCAGAAAAAAAATCCCTGGGGCAACAAACGCAGGCCGATGGGAAAGTGGATGGCGAACGTCTGGCAGGGAAATTTCCGCTCAAGAACACCAAGGAAGATGGACACGATCGGGCAGCGCCGGTTGGGAGCTATCCACCGAACGGATACGGATTATATGATATGGCCGGGAACGTCTGGGAGTGGTGTCACGATAACTATCGAAAAGACTATTACGCCGACTGTATGAAAAAACATCCGAAGGGAATCACAAATCCGTTTGGCCCCAAGACCAGCCTCGATCCGCTTGAACCGGGCGTCCCTAAGCGAGTCCAACGCGGTGGTTCGTTCCTGTGTCATGCGAGCTACTGTGAGAGATATCTGACTTATGCACGCGGAAAAGGTGAAGTTTCGAGCGAGGCGAATCATAATGGTTTTCGATGTGTCTTGCCAAAATTAGTGAAGGCAAAATAATAGTCGTTTCTATTGATCTAGGATCCCTATGAGGAGGCCGACTCGGAGTTATTCGTTCCTTCCGAACTGCATGGTCGGTTTTCCTTCTGGGACGAATAACTCTGGCAATTCAAACCAACTCGCGTGCGCGGTCCACCAAGCCTTGGCCTTGTTGCGGTCCCATCGTGAGGCCTTTCGACATTCCGCCAGAAGAGTCCAGAGGTCGCCGACGGTCATGGGACGTTCGTTGGCGTTCTTGGCCAAACACCTCATGACGATGCTTTCCAGGTCCGAATCGATGTCCCATCCGACCACTTCCGAGGGCGGAATCTGCGTGTGGCCCATGTGCTTCTGAAAGATCTGCATAGGGTTCGCACCGTCGAAGACGGGCCGACCGGTGAGCAAGTAGTAGGCGACGGCACCGACGGCGTAGATGTCGCGGGCGGGCTCGACGACTTCCGGCGTGGTGATGGCCTCGGGCGAAAGATAGAGCGGTGTGCCTAAGATGTAGTTATGGGTCGTTGTTCCGGTTTGGCCCTCAGTGACGTCCTTCACGAGTCCGAAATCCAGGACCTTGACCACGTCGAACTGTCCACCGTGTTTGCAGAGCATAATGTTCGCTGGTTTGATGTCGCGGTGGACCAGACCGAGTTCGTGGGCTTCTTCGAGGCTCGAGCAAACCTGTTGCAGGACGTAGATGGCCCGAGCCTCCGGAACCGGGCCGACTTTCTCGACGAATTTTTCGAGCGTCACGCCGATCAAGTACTCCATCGCGTAATAGAAGAGCCCATCCGGCGCTCGACCGTAGTCGTAAATGGCTATGGTGTTTGGGTGCGAAAGCCGGCTCGTGAGTTGGACTTCTCGTTCGAATCGGGCCAGGTCACTCTCGGAGCAGTTCTCTTGCCGCAACAACTTGACGGCCGTGGGCCTTTGGAGCATCGCATGCTGGGCCTTATACACCGCGCCCATCCCACCCTCGCCGATCTTGTTGAGTAGTGTGTATTGGCCCAATTCGTGAATTTCTTGATCTACCTTTTTCATCCGTTTTTGTAACGTGGTGACGACAAAACCCGTGACGACGATGCCCAGGACGGCAAACGCGAGCAAGCCCGCCAGAATCCAGATGACGATGCGCACCATCCTGTGCGGGGCGAACGCTTCGCGTTTTTCCATTTCCGTCGCAACGCCAAAGTTGTATTCGGGAATCCACGTCCACGCCCCGACCACGCGCTCGCCCAGATGATTCCGATACCCCATCACGTTCACGTCGGTGCCTCCTTCGGTCGCGCTCGCCACCATGAGCGTTGGTCCCCACTTCTCCATCGGCTTCTTGGGGCGGACCGCCCAAACGAGCGGAACTTCGGGATCTCGAAGCTTCAGCCGCAATACGGGCGATTCGCCCGAACGCAGCAACCCGGCATCGACGAGTTTGCCCGCTCGTGGTAACTCCGACAAAACATATCCTTCTTTGTTGAAGGCGAATGTTTCTCCGGTCGTGCCGACGTGGCCGATGGCCAGGATATCGCTGAACTCCTCCTCCGGATCGATCCCAATGGCCAGGGCAGCGATGGCCTTCTTCTGGGGATTCCGGATCGGAGCGATGGCCCAGATCGTGACGGATCTCTTGGGACCCTTCTCGTTGTTGGCGAGCGAAGGCTCGAAGATCGGTGCGGTCACGACCGTCTTTCCCGACACCAACTGCTTCCGGAGAGTTTGGAAACGCGGATCGACACGTTGCCCATTCAACTCCGGTTGGCGGGCGCTCAATATCTGTCCATCGAGCGAAAGGATAAAGTACTCGTCGTAATTCGAGTCGTCTTTGCAAAGTGGCTCGAGGGTATCATGAAGGGCCTTGTGCGCGCGGTGGTTGTTCTTGTGTCCTGTTGAAGTCAACTTCTCCGCCGCGTCCTTGATTGGTTTTCGGTCGGCCAATAAATCCACCAAGGTTTCTTGGGCCCGGAACCACGTTTGGAGCGCCTGGACATCCGCATTCAAAATCGTTTCGAGGTGCTTCTCGACTTGACGCCCAACACTTCCTCCAACGAGTCGGTCCAAACCAAAAAACAACAGGGCGATGAGTAACGCAACTCCGCCGAGCCATAAAAGCCGTCCAAACGTCCACGCTTTTCGAGACAACAACGAGGACGACCAGGTCGCAAATCGCTGCAATGGGACGCGAGACGGGTCGGGACGTTGGGACAGTTTGTCAGAGTTCGCTGGAACGGAAGACGTTGGCATGTGACAACATACTCACTGCTACGCATGACCCGCGTCGGGGTTCAAAGTGTCGGAAGACGGGGTGGTTGTTCGAAACGAAAACTTAGCACGAGTTACTGGAATGCGATGCCACTCACTCCAAATTTCGTGACTCAGCCCGCGGGCTTTTACTTCACCACTCTGATGTTACACCGAACCTCCTGAGTGATGGGATACTTCTCACGAAAAACTGTCTGGAAACGAAGTTTCAGATTTCGACGTGTGACGGCTCGGGTCCCTGCTGCGACGCGGACGACGAGTTCGCCTTCCTCTTTATTCGCGGGAATCGTGAGCGTTTTCGCCGAGATGTTCCGGACTCCGTTTGGTAGGATCAGCGAGACTTTGAATGGTTCGTCGTGGTCGTAGAGGGGGCGGAGATTGATCTTGAATTTGCCCTCTTGGCCAGCCTTGATCACGAGAGTCGTTGGTGAGACGACAGGGTTCGCGAGTTTGATTGGCAACACGACGAATTCGATCGGTTGGGTCGCCTGGACTTCATCCCGACTGAGATGGTTTCGTCTGTTGTTTGGGTCCACGACGGTGAACGTCGTTTTTCCGGTGTACACAAGGGTGTACTTGCCTGGTGGGGTATCCGTGCGAGTTCGAACGAGGAGGTTCCGTGCCGTCCGGTTCGGTGCGAGCCGAAACGATGGCGCCGTGATGCCCGAGGGCAATGGTCGCGGGCTCAACTGAACCCACGTTCGTGTCACCTCCGCCCACATTCGTCGTTGTTCGATCGAGACCTTGAAAAATTTCCCCTGTTCGATCGTCAGGTCACGCGGGACGCGGGCCTCAAGAGTGAAGGGTACGTCTTTGCGCATTGCCATGGCGATCCCTCGATTGAGCCGGGCCGGAAGGGCCAATTCGGTTTTCGCGAGGGGATACGTCACGGTCGCGCTGCGAGCCTCCTGGACGACTTTCTTCCCTTTAATGTTCCCGATACCTTTCACCTTGATGAGCCCGTTCCAGGGCTTGGCGTTCGTGTCCATGCTGAGCACGAGTTGGGAAACAGTGGCTCCGACCGGGACGACCTGTGGCGGGCAGGTGACTCCGGGCGGCAATTCATCGGCGCGCAGTTCGACTTCGCCATTCCAGCCGTCGCGGCGGATCACAAATACGTTCAGGGCCTGTTTTCCCCGCTGACGCAGTCGACAACTCGCCCAGGACGCGGGAAGCGGTGGCATGACGACGATCCGAAAGTCAGGATTTCCCTGACTGAGCCGAAGGCGATAGCCGAGGTGCGGACCACCCGGAACGCTCGATTTCTTGTTGGTCACTCGGAGTCGATATTCGCCATCACGCGGCGAGACAAACCGAAACGTCGGCGGATCATTGTTGCGGGCGTAAAACTGCATGTCCGTGGGAGAATTGTCGTCGTCGTCAAGTTGGGCGATGGTCGATTTGGTCGTGACATCTTTGATTTCTAACTCGAGATCGACGGGACTTCCGATTCGTTCGCCATATAGATCGATGAACAAGACCTCGCCCCGCTTGGCGGTGAAGGAGTACCAATCTTCGTCGGCGTTCTTTTCCAGCGTACCTGCAACCTCGCAATCCGGTTTCAGTCGGTGCGCTTTCGCTTCGGTGTCGTTCTCCCGGTTTTCAAGAACAACATTTGCGGTGGCAAAGGTCAATAACGTTGGGTTGGAATATCCCTGAGCGTTTTTGAGTCGGAACGTCATTCCGTCGAGGTGAGCGCTCGCAGGTTTGATCGGGCGATGAAAATCAAGCAGGCGGAGTTTCGCCGGGTCGTTCGGAACTTGAATCGTCGTGACAAGTTTTTCGAGAATGCGGCTGCCGATGCGGGCACTTGGATCGATCTTTCCACCGGGCAAGTTGGCTCCGTACACCGTGACTTTATTCGCCTTGCCAGGTTGCAAAACACACGGATAAACAGCGTCGATCCAAGGTGTCGTCGAAATCTTTAATCGGTACGTGTGATCAAACCCGCCACTGAAATAATTGAGGGAACACACCCGCACCAGGTAAGTATCGTCTCGTGGTAGCGAAATATCGAGCAAAGCGTCTGTCTCGGAGAAACTGTGATTACTCCCGAGTAATCGGCCCTTCTTGTCGAAGACCTGGAGGTAGGGCTCGGCCCGGCTATCGATGCTGTACGCCAAACACGAGAGGATGATTCGCTGTCCTTTCTTCGCTTCGAATTGAAAATAGTCGACATCGTCTTGCTCGATCAACACGCCCGTGACGCCTGAATTTATATTGAGCTTTTGGGCCTCCGGGACGTCATCATTGACCTCTTCTTCGGCAAGCTCGTTGAGGTCGCTCACGATGAACGTCTTGGGAATGCTGATTCCGCCGAACCCCACAACGCGAACGTCATGCATACCCAGCGGCGTGTTCGGTGCGATTGTAACCTGGAAGCGTTGGACAGTTTCGGATGGTGGCTTTTTCTTGTTCCCGCCTTTGATCGGATCGACGGGATCGTTTTTTTCCGGAAGGAGTTTCGCCTTGATTCCGGGATGACTAAAGAGCAGTCCCTCGATTTTTCCAAGGTGGTCACCGCGCACTTCCACCTCGAACGACGTGCCGGTCTTTCCGGCACAGGGCATTAGGTAATCAAGCCTTGGACACAAGCGGATGCGGTCACGGACTTGAGCGTAGAGCACGGCGGGAGAGAAAAGGACGAGCGTAAAGCACGTGAGACAGGTCAGGAAGCGCGTGATTTTTAAGCGGCTAAGCATAGAACGTCATCCTTGGTTGGAGCGTCAGACAAAGCGAGGGATTCTCAAGAGGGGAAATGCATCAACTTTCTGCAAGCAGTTCGTACCACGTTTGGACGTCTAAGATTTTCTCCTGGAGTTCGTGGAGGCGTTCGGTCTGTTGCATTCCTTCAATGAATGCCAACGTTTCGGGCATCGGTTCTCCAAAACGTTTTCTGCCGCGCCGCAGAACCGTTTCGAGGGCATCCTTGACTCGACCTTAGTCTAAAATCCTCAGGTAAATTTCGGATTCTTTCACGGCTGGGATTCCTTCGAACAACTGGCGGGCAAAATCTCGATTCACACGAAGGCCCAGAGTAAGAACGCCGACACCAACAACTTTCCTGCGGCTTCGGGGCTGTTTCCGCTGTGCCCCCCGTGGCCATTTGTTGGATGATTGGCTCCAGGGCATTCTGGGTCGACAATTCCCGGGGCAGCTGTCCGAGAACAGCCAAAGGCGTCATGCCAAGGTCCCATTGAGGAATCCGGCTGCGAGGCGCTCCCACGACCTTGTGACCTCGCACTTGAAGTTCATACTATCACCTGCCGACGCCGAGGTATAGGCAACGGTTCCGTTGAGGTTGGAGTGTCCGGCCTGAAGTCTTAACAGAATGACGATCGTGTGAACAGGAACTTCGTAGTTTCGATGGAGCAAAGCGTTGAAGGCAAGGATGTCCAGGTGACTGTTGGCCGAGCCGCCGGCTTGAAACTCTACATGTAGGATTTCCGTGATGGGATCTCTCAACCTGATAACGAAATCCGACGCGGCAGTCATCGTCGACAGGTCGACGTTGGGCAACGAGATTGGCTCTGACTGGGAAGGAGAGAACGTTGCGGGGAAGTTGGGTGGGTACCGCTTGACGAGGTCTTTCAAGATGGAATCGAACGTCATCGCCATGGACCGACCACCTCGAAAATCGTCGCCGTGGGTAGAACTACAAGGCACCAACGGCGTGGGCTGATGCCTTGTGGATTTGGTCGGTAGAGAGGAAAGGTGCTGCACTGCCAACTTCTGGTGTACTCGACGTCTCCCCTACGCCGAAGCAGCTTTCAACGCTTCGAGGGCAGCAGCATAATTGGGCTCTTGCGTAACTTCCGGAACGTATTCGACGTAAGCAATTTTGTTGTCCTTGCCGACGACGAAGATGGAACGCGCCAACAGGGGTAACGCGAGACCTTCGACCAGGACGCCGTAGTTCTTGCCGAACGATTGGTCATGAACGTCGGACAGATTGACCATGTTGGCGATTTGGTTGGACTCGCAGAAACGCTTCTGGGCGAACGGCATGTCGAGGCTAACGGTGTACGTCGCGATCGAATCGCCCATCGCGTCGACCGCTTCTGAGAACTTCTTCGTTTGCGTGGCGCAGACGCCGGTGTCGAGAGACGGGACAACGCTGAACAACCGGGCTTTCGCGGGAGTGTCCTTGAGGCTAACCGTGTCGAAAGGACCTGTGGCACAAGTAAAGTCTGGGGCAGCATCGCCAGCCTTCAATTCGGGGCCCATCAGTGCGAGTGGCTTGTCCTTGAATTTGATCGCGCCTTCACGCTTTTGCATGGCTCATAACTCCGGGATGGTAGGTGTCTAAAACAGAAAATGTGTACTCGGGTCAGCGTATGTACCGAGTTGGCCATTGTCCAGATTGGATTTGCCTGGGAGAAGCTATTGCAGCCGGTGTCGTGATTTGGAAGAGTTGGCAGAGTGCACGACACGAGAGAGGACTGGCAGCGAGAAGGCATTGCAGGGAGATGCGAACTCCCTGCAATGTTCGATTATTTCGCAGTTCGGAGTGACATTAACCCAACAAATCGTTCACAACATGCCCTTCGCGGAACAACTGGATCGGGCGATTCGTTGCCGTCATCAACTCGCGGTGCGGATCGATTCCGAGTTGTTTGAAGATCGTCGAGGAGATGTCGTCGGGGGTGCAAGCCTGAGTCGCCGGTGCCATCCCGTTCGCGTCCGTCGTGCCGTGAGCGTAACCCTTCTTGAATCCACCACCGGCGACCAGGACCGACATCGAGCGAGCCCAGTGGTCACGACCACCGCGGCTGTTGACGCGAGGCGTTCGACCGAATTCACCGGCACAGTAGACGATGGTGTTATCGAGCATTCCCTTGTCATCAAGATCGCTGATCAACGCCGAGAGGGTATTGTCGAGATTCGGCAACAACCGAGTGCGGAGGCTCTGGAAGTTATTTCGGTGCGTGTCCCATCCGCCCGTGCTGATGGTCACGAATCGGACGCCGGCTTCGACGAGCCGGCGGGCTGCGAGGACGCCTTGACCGAATCCACTCGTACCGTATCGATTTCGCGTGGCTTGGGTTTCGCGGGTGAGATCGAAGGCGTTTTTCGTCTTGTCCGAACGGAGGATGTCCAGGGCTTGTTGGTGGAACGTGTCCATTCCAGTCGCCAGGTCGCTCGAACGGTCGGCGGCTTCGATGCTGCGCTCGAACGTTTGGAGCAGACGGTTGCGGTTTTCGAGTTGTTCGAGGGTGAAGCCGTTCGGCAGAGTAATACCTCGGACGCGCAGCGTGCCCGCACGACCGCGACCACGACCAGCCCCTTCAACGATGAAAGGATTGTATGCCGTGCCGAGATAACCGCCGCCACCAGCTTGGCCGTTGCGGAGGTTGCCGAAGTTCACGTAAGGCGGGACGCCCTGGGCTGCGGGAAGCAACTTCGTGACCAACGAACCCATTGAAGGATATTGGAGCGCCGGAGTGGGTCGGTTCCCGGTCGTCATGAACACGGTGGCCGGGCCGTGCGAAGGAATCGTGTGAGCGAGCGAGCGAACGACCGAACACTTGTTGATCACGCGAGCCATTTTCGGCAAGTGCTGGCTGATCTGGATGCCCGTCGTGCTCGTGTTGATCGGTCGGAACTCACCCTTGATGTTGGACGGAGCGTCGGGCTTGGGGTCCCACATGTCGAGGTGGCTCGGGCCGCCGGCGAGCCAGATCATGATGACAGATGTGGCTTGTCGGTTGCGATTGTTGTTTCGGCGGGCCGCTTGGGCTTCAAGTCGGAGCAACTCCGGCAAGCTCAGACCGAGCAGGCCGGCACCGGCACCGAACTTAATGAAGTCGCGGCGAGAGAAACCTTCACAGTCAGTCTTACGCAGGTTGGACATCGAATTACATCCTCAGCCCTGAATTCCCCCCTACCTCGGCAGCCGTCAGGGTTTCGGCGCTGCCAGGAGTTGCGGGACAAAAATGCCGCAGGTCAAGTGATCCTTTGGGTACGGTGATTCGTCAAAGGGTGCTGATTCTGGGGAATCATGCCCCACAGGTATCTTTCTTCTCTTGCTTCTGG
>CAYYUU010000164.1:0-10207 GCA_964474955.1 uncultured Alcaligenaceae bacterium
CCGACCATCTTCGAAGGAATCGTGATCGCCGCAGACACCGTGAGCTGGATCGATGGCGAAGTCATCGGGAAGCCAATCGATGCCGACGATGCGAAACGAATCCTCCGAAAACTCGGTGGTCGGGAACACGAGCTTTGGACCGGTGCGATTCTCTGGCGACGCCCCGATGATTTTCAATTTGCCTGGCAGGAATGTACGCGGGTGCATTTTCGAGAACTCACCGAAGAAGAACTCGACACGTATCTCGCGACCCGAAAGTGGGAGGGATGCTCGGGTGCCTACGCCATCAAGGATCACGACGATCCTTATGTTCGGGTCGTCGAGGGATCGTTGAGCAACGTTGTCGGGTTGCCGATGGAGACGTTGGAGGTGATGTTGCGAATTGCTCAAAGGGCGGAGAATTGAGAACGTTGCTTTTCGCGGAGCGAAAAGTCCGGAAGACAAAAACTTTTCGCTCCGCGAAAAGCAACGCCACCCAAATGGTCATCACATCCTTTCCGAAAACAAGTGGAGCCTCTCCCACTTGCTCAGTAAAATGCACCTCCGATACCTCGCCCATTTCTACATCGTATCTGCCTCATAATTTGGAGGTGTCTCGTGAACTTGCCACGCCGACGATTGTTTGTGCTTTCGTTGTTGGCCATTGTGACGTTGATCGGCCTTTGTGCCGAATCCTCTCACGCCGGCGCGAAGAAATCTCGTAAACCCAACTTTGTGTTCTTCCTCATCGACGACATGGGTTGGACAGATGCGAAGTGTTACGGGAGTAGTTTCTATCACACGCCGAACATCGACAAATTGGCGAAAACAGGAATGCGGTTCACGAATGGTTACGCGGCGTGTCCGGTGTGTTCGCCGACGCGGCTTTCGATCATGACGGGCAAGTATCCCGTGAGGCTCAAGGCGACGAACTTCTTCACTGGTCGACGAAAAGGAAAGCTCCTGCCTGCCGAGTATCGAAACAATATGCCGCTCAACGAATTCACGCTCGCGGAAGCGCTCAAAGCCGGCGGTTACGCCACAGGATTCTTTGGAAAGTGGCACTTGGGCGGCAAAGGGTTTGAGCCGACGAAACAAGGGTTCGACGTCAACGTTGGTGGGAACGTCCGGGGGAGCCCGCCGAGTTATTTCAGCCCGTATCGAAATCCAGCTTTGAAAGACGGCCCGAAAGGTGAGCACCTCGCGGATCGGCTCGCCTCCGAAGCGATCAACTTCATCTCCAAGCACAAGGACGAACCGTTCCTGGTGTATCTGTCGTTCTACTCGGTCCACACCCCTTTGCAAGCCAAGCAGAAGCTGATCAAGAAGTACAAGGGGAAGCAAAAACTCCTTCCAAAAACGGGCCTCCCCCGGTTCGGATTGGAAGGCAAGAGAAAGCTCCGACAAGTCCAGGATCATGCCGTGTACGCCGGGATGGTCGAGACCATGGACAATAACGTTGGGCGTGTCCTCGACCACCTCAAGAAGCTCAACCTCGATGAAAACACGGTCGTGATTTTTACCTCCGACAACGGCGGTCTCTCGACGTCAGAAGGCTGGCCGACGGCGAATCTCCCGCTCCGGGCAGGAAAAGGATGGCTTTACGAAGGAGGAGTTCGGGTCCCATTTATTGTCCGATGGCCCGGAAACACCAAGCCCGGTCGAACGTCAGACGTCCCGGTCATCAGCACGGATTTCTATCCCACCATGCTCGACATGGCCGGACTGAAAAAACGCCCCAAACAGCATGTCGATGGAGTCAGCCTGGTCGGACTGTTGCGAGGAAAAGAGAAATACCTCAAGCGACCTTTATTTTGGCACTATCCGCACTACAGCAATCAGGGTGGCACGCCCGGCAGTTCTGTGCGTGTCGGCGACTACGTGTTGATCGAGTTTTTCGAGGACAAACACGTCGAGTTGTACAACATCACAAAAGATATTGGCCAAAAACAAGACCTCGCCAAGAAGATGCCCGATCGAGTCACCCAGATGCACAACATGCTCAAGCAGTGGCGAAAGAGCGTCGATGCCAACATGCCGCGTCCCAATCCGAACTGGAAAAAGAAGGGCAAAGGTGAAAGGTGAAAGGTGGAAGGTGGAAGGTGGAAGGGAAATCTGATCTTGAGATGTGGATTGCACCTTTCGTGGCCTGTTGTACCTGTCTTGTTTGTTGGAGTGGGACACAAACCGTGATCGGCGTGCGAGGCGGCGCTTTTGGCTACCCGCTAACCGAGGGAATACCGTACATTAAGTAAGACACGAATATCGCAGAGAAAAAGAAGTTCTGCTTTTGGTCTTACGAAATCGCCCAAATCGAAAAACCCGAAACTTCTTCTCGCGGCCATCAGAAGTCGTTGTTCCGCAACTTGCCCTCTGCGAATAGACATCGACAGGTTAGAAACCTGTCCTACGAGATGACATCCTTGGATTCGCTGTTCCAACGTTGAAGCCGTCGGGAAGCGGAGCGACCAGAATTCAGTTTTATGACCCACGTACAACTGCAAAAGCTACTCACGGCTGCGGACCCCGCCGCCGTTCTCGTTTCCCCTCGGGTTCTCGAGCGGGTGATCCAGGAGGTGTGCCACCTCAAGGGATTTTCCTGGACCGTTCCGCACCGCAAGTCTTTCGTCGTCGATCGCCACATCCTGTTTCGCTATGTCGAACAAGACGATCTCGTGATCGAAGGTCACCAACCGCTACCGAACACGGTCATTCTTCTGGCTCGGTCGACGTCCGAAGATCTGACCGACGACAAACGGAGTGGAGAGGGGGTCCTCGGGCGGGCCTCTTCGGGTAAGCCCTCGGGGAATCCGAGCAAGAATGGAGCCGTCTTGCTGAAATATTGGCGACGGTTATTTCATGCCAACGTCCACTTGGTGCTCGAAGATCGACGCGCCCAAGGACTGTTGCCGGACTCGACCATCAAAGCGCGCATCGACACGGTTGGGCTGACCGAGTTTGAAGAAATTCGTTCCGTCCTGGTGAAAGACAATTACCTCAGTCGCGGCACGGAAGACTACGAGGTGTACATCGAGTTCATCGCCTTGTTCCTGGAATTGCGATACTTCTCGCCGAACTTGCTGCATACGTATTTTCCTTCGATTCGTGATTTCGAACCGATCCGTCGACTCGTGGCGAAGGACCTCGACGCAGAAGCACTTTTCCACCGAACTCGGCTGGAGGGGGCGCCGGAACCGAGCGTCAAGATCGATGACCACAGCCTCTACGAATCCCATGAGTATTTTTGGAAACTCAAGAAGAGCGGGGACAAGGCCGAAGACGCAGGGAATATGGTCAAGGCCGCGATCATCCGAACGAAGGCCGCACGAGTCGCACCTGCGGAACTCTCGCCGACCGTCAAGGCGTCGGCAGAAGGGGCCCTCAATGACATCACCACACGCCTCAAAGAGCCGCTGTATCTCGACGACGAGACGGCCCAGGATCTACTCACGGATTTGCTCAAGCTGTTGCAGAAGGCCGACCAAGGACAACATCCCGTCGAAGCCCGAGTCCTCTACGACCTGCAAGACATTTGCATCGACCACGAACGCGAAATTTACGCGCTCGATGTCGTCGAGTGGGCGTTGTCGGTGGGGCGCCGACCGATCAAACGCCCGCTCCCGAGTCAGCGGATCGTGTTGATCATCCGCCACTTGCGAAGCGCCTTGCAAAAGTTGACGGTCTCGCGTTTGACGGACACCGACCGGCACCACCTCAACGAGATCCTCACGCGAGCGCTCGAGGACGTGGAAGAACGCCTTCGTGAGCGCTTCCGACCGGTCCTGACGTCGGTCATGGAAGACGTCGGATTGAGTCCGCGAAATCCGCCAGAACGAATCGCCTTCCATAAGATGATCGAAGAAATTCTGGATCGGATTTTGGACACGGGATTTCTCACCTTCAGCGATTTGCGAGACACGATTTCCCGCAACCAACTCAAGATGCCGGACCTAGAGGACCCCCAGGAATTCATTCGCGGGGATGCCCTCCGGCGACTCGACCGACGACTCGCTACGTTGCTCGACGGGGTGTATCGCCCAAGTGAAATCTACATGCGGTGGATGGAGCAATTCACGTCACTTGGGTTTGGAACGCGTATCGGGCGTGTGCTGACGAAATACCTCACGTTTCCGTTCGGGCTCGCGTTCCTGACGTTGTTCGCGATCCAGTACTTGGGCGAACACTTGTCCCACGCACCTGCCTTGCAAACGCCAGTCATCGCGAAGGCCAAAGAGGTGCCGATTCCGTCGGCCGTCGGACCAACGTCGGTCGCGGCCCAAGGTGTTGGGTGTTTGGGCAGTGCGGCCGTTGGTGGTCCCCTGGCTGGAATATCTCCGGTCCTTGTGAGTGCCGAAGTTTGGCATGTCTCAACGCCACCTCCGCCAGCCCACGGACAAGCAAAGGCCCACCACCTGCGAGCACCTCCGTATTCCGAAAGGCACAGCCCACTCTATTATGGGTTTAGCATCGAGGCCTGGACTCTCTTGATCGGGACAATCGTCCTCGGCGTGTTCTACCTCGGACTCCTGAACAGCCGAAAATTTCGTGCCGTCTCGGCCCGGTTTGGTCTATCGGTCCTTGCGGGCCTGCACAACCTGCTGATCGCGGCCCCGCTCAAGCTGGTTCAGGCCCCGTGGGTCGAACGAATGACTCGGGGTTGGGTGTTCCAATTGACGTTCTGGTACGTCCTGCGTCCGGCCCTCCTTTGCGCACCCATTTTCTTTTTCTTCCCGTCGCTACTTGGCCGTCAATTGTGGGTCGGGATCGTGATTCTTTTGGTGCTCTCGGCGTTCGTCAATTCGCAGACCGGCGTGACGTTGACGCAGACGTTGGGCCAGATGTTGGTTCGGCTCTACCGGAGCATTCGGTCGGGGCTGCTCATTGGGCTTTACCACTGGATCGTGGATCTTTTTCACGGGCTCCTCAAGGGTGTGGAAGTCATCTTGTTTTCGGTCGACGAGTGGCTTCGGTTCCGCAAGGGTGACAGCCGGTTGTCACTGGCCATTCGGACGGTGTTCTCGACGTTGTGGTTTCCGATCGGTTTCCTGGCTCGGTTCTTCATGGTCGTGTTGATCGAACCGATGGTCAACCCGTTGAAACTCCCAATTTGTATCATCGCCGGCAAGATCATGTATCCGTTGATGTTGGGGGGCGTGAGTCCGGACTTCACGCAGCTGCTCGAAGGTAACTTTGATCAGCTACTCGCGTCGCTGAGTTGGTACATCGCGGCCGTCGAGAACGTGTTGATCTTCCGGCCATTAGCCACGACGTTCGTCGTCGTCACGGCATTCTTGCTGCCCAACCTGTTCGGGTTCTTGTTCTGGGAGATCAAGGAGAACTGGAGTCTTTACCGCGCAAACCGTTCGAAGGCCCTTGTTCCGGTGCGAATTGGGCATCATGGCGAAACGCTGCGTGGATTGCTCCAACCGGGATTCCACTCGGGCACCATCCCGAAGCTCCTGGATAAATTGCGGACGGCGGAACGCCATGCCCACTCGAGCGGAAATTGGCGTGCCGTTCGGAGTCATCGGCACCAGATCGAGGAGGTCGAATCGGCCATCCGGCGGTTCGTGAAACGCGAGATGGTTTCGCTGTTGCACATGAGTTCGCCGTGGGCCGTGAAGCCACTTGAGGTTGGCGAAATATTGATCGCATCGAATCGAATCGAAATCGAGTTGAAGCACGAGAGCTATCCAGACTCCCCCGCACGGTTGCGGTTCGATAGCCGATACGATTGGCTGATCGCCGAACTGTCAGATCTCGGATTCCTGCGACTCATCCACCCCGAGCCGGTTTGGTTCTTTGTGGCTTCGTTGGCGGTGTTGTACAAGCTCGCCGGTGTGGACTTCGTCCGCGAACAAATAGGACAAAACTTACCCGAGCAAGCGCTCTCGAACGAGATCGTCCCTGACGGAATCCGGGTGTGGGATTGCCCACGCCAGGAAGCCGTCCGACGCAAGGACTCTGTCCTTTACGACTGCGAGAAGTTCGAGAAGCAGTTGGTCCCCCTGAAAGACGACGGCGAGCCGCATCCGGAGTGGCCCAGCATCGATGCGCCGAAATTATTCTTCCGTGAATTAACGTTGAAGTGGAAACGGCTCGTCGAGGTCTGGGATGAACAAGAACGTAGCCCAAAGAATGTCAGGGCGTTGACACGAGAGTTCGAAATCATCCCCGAACGCTATCTGCAAGAAACTCGAGTCCGGACGGCGAGTTCGCCGGCAGAACCAGTATTGATGGCGACGGAGGCGAAGGACTAAAACGATTTTCGCAGGTCGCGGATTGCGAAACTGAGGCCTGCCTAATTCGTCGGTACACACGAGCCGCGTGTACCAAAATCTCATTCAGGAAAGGTACACGCGGGCCTCTTGTACCGACGACAAACAACACCGGATCATCATTTATTTCGTATTCTTTGGCCTCGTAAGAAACCGAACCCATCTCTCCTCACATTTACTTTTCCGAGGAAAACCATGAAACTGATTCTCTTCGTTATTGGCCTTCTGGTCTTATGTATTGTTCTTACCAACGAACGATTTGTGTTCGCTCAGAAGAAAGAGAGCGAACTTTCGAAGTTCCCACAAGATGTAATTCGATTCACGAACGAAGCCCGCAAGAAGAATAAACTCCCACCTTTGAAGGGCAACAAGTTATTAATGAAGGCAGCGCAGGAACATTCCGTCAACATGGCCAAACAACAAAAGTTGAGTCATAAACTCGACGGCAAGGGGCCGGATAATCGGATCCTGAAGGCTGGTTATAAGTATTTGGTCGTCGGAGAAAATATCTCGAAGGGGACTTATACGGCCAAACAGGTCGTGGACGGTTGGCTGGAATCGAAGTTTCACCGCAGTAACATTCTGGAGAAAGACTTCACGGAGATCGGCATAGGTCGGGCGAAATCCAAGGACGGGAATTACTACTATACGCAGGTGTTCGCGACCCCGTACCCACGTCGTTGAGAAACGCAATGGAAACCGGAAATCTACGAATCCTGGCGGCGAGATATGCGTTGAACCTGGCCGCCACCAAAGAGCTAACCGAGTTCGCCGACCGAATGTTGACGAACGGGCGATACACCGATGGGCTCATGGAACTCGTGTCCCTCGGTGACTTGCCGCGAATCGCCGACGCCGGTCCGCTGTTCCGGCAAGCTGTCGTCGAACTCGGTGGGTCGGTGCCTTCGGAGCAAGAGGCGGTCGATGTGTTGGTCCGATACTATATCTACGCCATTGTGGAAGAACGCGTGACCAGCAAAGCGGGTATGCGATCGTTCATGACGGATTTCTATGGCCGGCTGTATTCGTACGACAATGCCTTGGACTGGCATTATCCCGAGGTTCCGCACGAGACCGATAAAGTCATCGCAAAAGGGTGGAGCGAGTATATCCGGGGCTCGTGTGGGCTCGAACAATTACTCGAAGCCGTTCCGCATCCCAGAAGGTGGTGGCCTGGATTTACCTTCGACACAGCACTGGTCATGCGACTCTGTCGACGATGGATTCAGGACGACTGCCTGCATGGGTTTGATCCCGCGTGGCTCGCGGCCAATGAGAGAACGGCTGGTCGGCTCGCAGACCACATTCAACATTCCAGGCAATTCGAGCAGTTGCCGGTTCTGGCCGACGCGTTGGAAGAGGGCGGGTGTGCAGATTTCGAAACCCTGAACCACTGCCGCGAAGGGTTGGATCTTCCGAGTTGTTGTTGGGCAGTTGACCTTCTGCTTGCGAAGTGGAAGGCTCGCGTTGTATAGAATTAAGAATGCCCTTCCAATAATGGCACAAACCGCACATCACCGCACCATTCTTCTTCGTACTCGTCTTCCGATGTCCTTCGGATGCGTAGGAGTCTTTGGGTCTCGTCTTTTTCACCCACCGGAATGACCAAACGTCCTCCCTCCGCAAGTTGGTCGAACAACGCAAACGGAATGCGAGGGGCCGCGGCGGCGGCAATGATTGCGTCGAACGGAGCCTGTTCGGGCCAGCCTTTCGACCCATCTCCATGACGCACGATGACGTTGATGTAGCCAAGTTCTTGCAACTTCGTGCGAGCGTTTCGGGCGAGTACTTCGGACTGCTCGATTGTGTACACTTCCTTGGCAATTCGCGACAAAATGGCCGCAGCGTAGCCCGAACCTGTGCCGACTTCCAACACACGATCATCCGGCTTGAGTTCCAGAAGTTCGGTCATCAACGCCACGACCGACGGTTGAGAAATCGTCTGGCCATGCCCAATCGGAAGCGGGCCATCGACATACGCGTCTTCTCGTAAGTCTTCCGGCACGAATTCCTCGCGGGGCACGCTCGCCATCGCGCTGAGCACATGCTCGTCTTGGATGCCGCGAACCCGCAAGCGATTCTCCACCAACGCGCGTCTTTGTTCTGCGAAAGATTGTGGGGGTTTGGATGCGTCGCTCATAATTCGCCCATCCTAATTGGATTGGTCCTTCAGCACGGACATTTGTTGCAATTGGTGTCCGAGCACTGAATCTGATCCAGATACAGCTTTTCCGGTTAATCGTTCGGTTTTAGAAGATGCAGATATTATGCCATTTTTGAAAGCCCAGTGCCATTCCAGCGCGAGGTCTGGGATAATGCCTGTTCGGTTCGTAGGTCCACGCGACTCGCGTGTACCTACGACAAAAGCTTTCTCGTTTCGAGTGGGCCTACCCCTGGTTTGACCGCCTGCGGTTTTTGACTTGCAACGGCACGATTCCGCACATAGTTTCGAATTGAAAAAAAGGAGGTGTTCTGTGCGTAAAATCTTCGGCGGATTATTACTGGGTATCGCACTCATGGTGTGCGTCGGTGTCCTCGTTGGGTTTCAACGGCGGGAGATTCCCAAGAAGGAAAACCGTGTGATCGATGCGGGAAAGTATCCCAACCTGCAGGCCGCCTTCGATGCGGTGCCCGAAAGTGGCGGAGTCGTTCGAATTCCTCCCGGAGAATATCCGATCACGGAGTCATTGGTTCTCTTTGCCGAAAATGTGCGGGTGGAAGGTTCCGGGGCGATGACGCACATCATCAACAAGAACAAAAAGGGCCGACCGGCTCTTATCTTGCGTTCGAAGTCCTATCCGCAAAAGAAAAAAGCTAGGATCTGGCGTGTCCAAATCGCTGACCTCCGGATCAGCGGCAATCCCAAAAGCGGCGATGGTGTTTTGGCCCAAGGCGTGAACGAGATCTACATTTCCGGGCTCAGTATCGACCACAATGGTGGGCATGGTATTAACCTGGTCGATTGTTACGAAGACCCGCGGATTAGTGATTCGATCATCACATACAATGCAAAGGCAGGGCTCAATATCTTGCGAGGTCACGATATTGTCGTCAACGCCAACCAATTCGAGGAAAACCAGGATGCCGTTCGGTGTATTGATAGCTTCAATTTGTGCATGAATGGTAATAATCTCGACGACCATTTGCGACACGGCGTTGTCATCGAAAACACATATGGCTCGGTCGTCTCGGGGAACATGATCGAAGAGTGCAAAGGCACGGCGATCATCATGGACCGGGATTGTTATGGGAACACGATTAGTGCCAACGTCATTGCGCATAACATGGGTGGTGGTGTGGACCTCAAAGATGCCTGGGGCTGCAGTATCTCGGCCAACACATTTACTATTGTCAAGACCCGTGCTCTGGTCGTGAGTGAGAACAGCGGACGCATGACCATCACTGGGAATAATTTTTCCAATAGTTACATCGGCGGAAAAGTTAAGCGAGAAGACGCCGCAACGGGGATCGTCCTTCAGAAGACTGCAGACATTGTTGTCACGGGCAACGTCTTCACCGGCTTGAGCGGACCCGCGGTCACCATGGAAGGAAGGTGTCAACGCGTTGTCATTACCGGGAACGCGATGGCCGACCTCTATCGCAAACAGGAAAAGAAAGGGCCTGCAATCGTGAAAACTTTCCGGCAACGGGTCGTCGAGACAGGAAATGCCATTGAGTAGACGAGAGAATCGAAAGACAAGAAAGTACCCTGACCATTGGGCGGACGGATCAATAAGTGTCGCGTTCGTGTTTGTTTGGCAAGTGTCGTCTTTCGCTCCGCGAAAGAACGCCTTTGGGGTTGTTTCCAATCCGAGGTAGCAAAAGTGTACGCAAAAAAGCAAAATCCCCTGTCAGGGGATTTTGCTTTTTTGCGTACGTTATTGGCACTTCCGAGAGCATTTTCGAAAGGTCGTTTTTCGAGCCGGAGGTCCAAAACACGTACACAAAAA
>CAYYUU010000165.1:0-4936 GCA_964474955.1 uncultured Alcaligenaceae bacterium
TTCACAAAAGGGTCAAGTCGTGGCAGTTCGTATTCGAATGACAAAGATGGGGCGTAAACACCGGCCCTATTTCCGTATTGTTGCAGCGGACGCCCGGTCGCCACGGGACGGAAAGTACATCGAGAATTTGGGCTCGTACAATCCGATGATCCGCGAGAAAGACGACCGCGTAACGCTCAAGGCCAGCCGAATCAAGTACTGGCTCAGCGTCGGAGCAAAGCCGTCGGAGAAAGTCGAAGCGTTGCTCAAGAAATACCTCGAGAAGTTCGAGAAGATCGAAGCGGGCGAAGAAGTCCCAACGACCGCCGAAACGAAAGCCGAAGCTAAGGCCAAAGAAGCTACTCCGGCTCCTGCGCCCGCTGCCGAAGAGGCGCGAAAGGAAGAAGGCGCCGCAACCGATCCGAGTATGGCCGAAACACAAGTAATCGAGAAGCCGGAAGAGAAGGCCGAAGTCCCGCCGGTTACCGAAGAAAAGCCGAAAGCAGAAGAAAAGGCCGAAACTTCAGCCGAAGCACTGACTGAGGAGAAACCCGCCGAAGAAAAGCAGGCCGAAGCTCCGACCGAAGAAGCTCCTGCGGAAGAGAAACCCGCCGAGGCGGAAAAGTCTGCCGAAGAAAAGGCCGAGGAAAAGCCCGCCGAAGATTCTCCGAAAGAAGAAGAGCAGCCCGAGGAAGAAAAGAAGGAAGAGGATGCGGCGAGCTAACGTTGCTCTTTTCGTTTCGAAGAGACGAGGCGTGTTTTTTGGACAGGTTTTTAACCTGTCCTACGGATCAAGACCCTAAACTCGGACATCTGTGCGTATGTCATTCCCAACGACTTTGCAATGCGATTCGACGTCCTGACGTTATTTCCGGATCTCTTTCAAGGATACTTGACGCAGAGTATTTTGAAGCTGGCCATCGAACAGGGCCTCGTCGAAATCCACCTCTGGAACCTTCGGGATTGGGCAACGAGCAAGCACAAAAACGTCGACGATAGACCCTTCGGTGGTGGTCCGGGAATGGTGATCATGCCGGGTCCGGTTTTCGACGCCGTTGAAGACATACAACAACAAGCCCCCGAACCCGGCACGTTGATCATGCTCACCCCCGCAGGGGAACGCTTGACGCAATCGGTCGTTCAGGAGCTTTCCCAGCACAACCGGTTACTCCTGCTTTGTGGGCGATACGAAGGCTTTGACGAACGAATTCGATTAGGGCTAGCTCCCCGAGAAATCTCGATCGGCGACTTCATTTGCAATGGCGGCGAAGTCCCCGCCATGGTCGTGATCGACACCGTCATCCGCTACATTCCTGGAGTCCTCGGAGACGAGGAAAGCGTGATCGAGGAATCCCACAGCACGCCCGGAACTCTCGAGTATCCGCACTACACTCGACCGCGTGTCTTTCGCGGGATGGAAGTCCCGGATGTGCTCGTCGGCGGAAATCATCAGGCGATTGCCAAATGGCGGGCCGAACAATCCCAAGCCCGAAGTCAACAGACACGGCTCGCCGCACAGGGCGCGAACGCAGAAAACGAAAACAACGATACAAAACAAGACAAAGAAGGGGGGCCTGATCATGAAGAATCGGTTGATCCAAATGGTGGAGGATAAACAGGTTAAAGAAGACGTTGCCGAATTCGAAATCGGCGACACCGTGGATGTCCACCAGCGGATCCTCGAAGGAAACAAGGAACGAGTCCAGGTCTTCACTGGGATCGTGATTGGCCGACAAGGCGAAGGCATTCGCGAGACCTTCACCGTTCGCCGCATTGTCCAGGGCGAAGGGGTCGAGCGTGTATTTCCGCTTCACTCTCCGAAAATCGCCAAGATCGTCTCAAAGCGAAAAGGCATCGTCCGTCGTGCCAAGCTCTACTTCCTCCGCGACCGAGTCGGGAAGCGAGCCAAACTCCGCGAACGTCACGCCAAACAAAGAGTGTCTGACAACAACGACGAAAGCTAATCGAGCCGTTCGCGATGTTCCAGAAACCTTCGTGGTGGAAGAAATGGTTTGGTGACCGTTCCGAAGCGGCGGCCGTAGACTTTTTCCGCCGCCGCGGGTGTCAAATTCTCAAGCGAAATTATTCGTGTGAGCACGGAGAACTCGACATCGTTGCCCTCGACGAAGATGGTCTCATCTTCGTCGAGGTCCGCTCGACCTCGCAAGGCGACCCCCTCCTCACGGCCGAGACAATCGATTGGGCCAAACAACACAAACTGACTCTCACAGCTTCTCACTTCATCCAGCGTTATCAACTCTATGAATATTGCGCTCGCTTCGACGTACTGATCATCCAATGGCCACCAGGACAGAAAGAACCCACCTTCACGCATTATCCCAATGCGTTTGAAGCGACGGAGTGAAAACGTAAGAGTTTATTGGCAATAAGGACCAAATCGACACAACAATCCTTCTCTTTCACGCAAGAGTTCTCTGTTGATTTTGCTTCGGGCGAGCCCTCCGGGCTAAGAATAGCAAAAACACAGACTTGTCCTCCCGTTTACGGAGAAGGAACCTCGTTCAATGAATCACGAGACATACATGCGTCGGGCCATCGAACTCGGCCAGAAGGCTGCCCCCTATTGCTTCGGGGCCGTCATCGTTGATCCAGAAACACAGCGGCTTCTGGCCGAGGGATGGAATCGAGCCCACGAAAGCCCCATCTGGCACGGCGAGATCGACGTCATTCACCAATGCAGCCAGGACCACCCGGAGGTCGACTGGGAGAAGTTGGTTCTGTACACGACCGCCGAACCCTGTCCGATGTGCCACAGCGCGATCTTGTGGGCCGGAATCGGCACCGTCGTCTTCGGTACGTCGATCCGCTTCCTCCAAAGCCGGGGCTGGAATCAGATCGACATTCACTCCGAAGAATTGACCCGACGAACGCCGTTCCGGGACTGCGTGTTGATCGGCGGAGTGCTCGAACCCGAATGCTATGCTTTGTTCGAGGGTGGTCCACCGTCTTAGGCTTGCAGCGAAAATATGCTCCCGACTTTTCGATTTGAGGTATTTCGTCGGACAGGTTTGGGGCGGCGAGTGTCTCGCGATCACAAAAAACTTCTCGAATGGCTCCAACGGCCCAGCGAGTTCAACTGTGCATCCGTGGCAACTCTTCTCCCTCTTCGATGATGCGTGCTTCGGCTTCGGACAATTCATGCAATCGTTCACGGACCGCGTTTTCGGAGGCAAACTCCTTGGCAAAGCGAACATACGTCGCGTGGTGCCTCGCTTCGGACTCGAATAACCCACCGAAGAAATTGGCCAGTTCTCGATCTTCCAACCGGTCGCGGAGCAATCCAAATCGTTCACACGACCTAGCCTCGATCAGCGCCGCCACGAGCATACGATCTACACCTCGTTGCGGTTCTTGACGCGAGATCAATTCGTGTAAACGCTGTCCATATTGACTCGGCTTGATCCGACGAAACGGAATTGCTCGTTGCTCCAACAGGTCGAGCACCATGCGAAAGTGTTCCAGCTCTTCCTGGACGATGTCACTCAGGTGGCGACACAACTCGACCTGATCGACGTACGAGAAGATGAGATTCATTGCCACGCCCGCGGCTTTCTTTTCGCAGTGTGCATGGTCGATGAGGAGTTCTTCCAGGTTGGCACTCACTTGGGAAAACCAACGTTCGGGAGTCGGAGCGAGAAGGTTTAACATATCTATCTATCAACGTTGTGGAGTTAGCAGAATTACGAGTGCGGTTCGGAAAGTTGCTCTTCGCTCCGCGAAAAGTTTTTGTCTTTGGTGTTTGGAGTACACTTTTCCGACCTCCGTTTCCAAAAACACATCGAAGCGAGGCAGAGCGGGCAGAATCAAAACCGGCAACACGGACAACTATACATTTCGCGTGCCCCGCGAAAGGACGCGTCTCTTGAGACTTTTCGTGGAGCGAAAAGCGACTCTCCCCGAAATCCAACACGTATCGATCCCATGACCCTTCAACACTCACTTATATTCACGGCCAGGCCACCGCGTGACGTTTCTTTGTATCGAGACGACATGTCTGCTCCGGTGCGTTTCATGACACGGATAACGCGATCCAGCGAAACGAAGTGTTTGCCGTCGCCGCGTAACGCCAATCGGCTGGCGTTGATGGCTTTGACGGCCCCCATCGCGTTGCGTTCGATGCAGGGAACTTGGACGAGTCCCTTGATCGGGTCGCACGTCAAACCGAGATTGTGTTCCATCCCGACCTCGGCGGCTTCTTCGACCTGCGGAGGCGTACCGCCGAGGACTTCCGTGAGTGCACCCGCAGCCATCGAACATGCCACGCCCACTTCGCCCTGACATCCCACTTCGGCACCAGAGATCGACGCATTTCTCTTGTAGAGCGAACCAATTGCAGCCGCCGTCAACAGAAATTGCTCGATCTTTTCCGGCGTCGCACCGGGACAGAAACGCTCAAAGTAATGCAGCACCGCCGGGATGATGCCTGCCGCTCCATTCGTCGGAGCCGTGACGACTCGCCCACCCGCGGCGTTTTCTTCATTCACGGCTAGAGCATACAGGTTGACCCAATCGAGAGGACCCATCGGATCAGAAGGACCCGGCTCGGGATTGCTGCTCAAGTACCGGTAGAGCTTCGGGGCTCGGCGGGGAATGTTGAGGCCACCGGGCAAAATTCCCTCCGTCCGACAACCTCGTTGGACGCATGCTTGCATCGTCTGCCATATGCGTTGGAGCCCTTCGTGAATTTCCTCGTCCGAACGAAAGGCTTTTTCGTTTTCTCTTGCGATCTGGCTGATGGAACATTTCTGATGCGCCGCACGTTCGAGGAGTTCGCGAGCCGACGAGAACGGAAAGGGCACCGTAACGGAATCTTCGGTGCAGGCGTTCTGTTGTTCTCCGTCGCGAACGATGAATCCACCGCCGACCGACAAATACGTCGAAGAGTGCAACGGATTGACAGGTTCGTCTTTCGTAAAAGCTCGAAAGCGGATGCCGT
>CAYYUU010000165.1:4946-10150 GCA_964474955.1 uncultured Alcaligenaceae bacterium
CCGGTGGCGGAGCGGGGCCGGTGCATCGCTGTGCGGATGCCGTTGGGGTGGGCGTCGAGGAACAACTTGCGGTTAAAAATCAAATCGGTCTTTTCGCGGAACGGTATGGCGCGACGACCCGCAAGGTATAGCTCTCCACGCTCTCGAATCTGATTTAATTTGCGAGGCACCGATTCGGTGTCTATTTCGTCGGGCTTCTCGCCAATTAGGCCCATCAACACCGCCGTGTCCGTCCCGTGCCCAAGTCCGGTCAAAGCGAGTGACCCATACAAATCGACCTGAACACGACCGACTCGATCGAAAACGTTTTCGTTGAGCAGTTCTCCCAGAAACGCCTCGGCAGCTCGCATGGGTCCAACCGAATGCGAACTCGATGGACCAATCCCGATCTTGAAGAGGTCGAAGACTCCGAAATAGGGAATGCATGATTTTTCGCCGGTCGCGAGTGGTGCTGCCATGGGAGGTCCAAGTTGTGGTTGATGGGACAATATCGCAAATGTATCAATCGGCTGTTGGGTTCTCAAGAGTTGGAACAGTCAGGAAAGCCTCGATTGGTCCGCGCAAATGGAGTCGCCGTGGAGTCCAATACCAACCCGAAGCGCGAGCGAGGATCCGAGCGTAAGCGGGAAACATACCTTCCGACCGATCCCACCCCGAGCTGAAACAAGGCCTGAAGCAATTTTCCCGCTTACGCTCGAATCCTCGCTCGGGCTTTGGGTTGGTGTCGAACCCCAAGAAGCTGGCTGAAACGCATTCGAACATCTGAATTTCCGCCGCTCAGGATTCCTTTGCCAGAACTTCACGTGCAAATACAACAAATTCTGAGACAATCACGAATAAACGCTTTTCGGGTCTGAACTTCCCACACCACGACGTTCTCATGCCGACGACGGAAACACCGACAGACTGGACCAAAGCCCGAGCACAAATGATGCTCGATCCGGAGGTGGTCAACCTCAATTCCGGATCGTTCGGGCCGACTCCGCGTCCGGTCTTCGAGGCAGCCACGCGATACCGAGAACGTTTGGCGGCGGAGCCGATAGCATTCCTGGTCCGCGAAGCACCGGACATGTTGTGGGATTCGCGGCAACAGCTCGCCGAGTTCGTCGGCGGCGTTCCCGAGCGTTTGATTTTCACGGCCAACGTTTCGGCAGCCATCAACGTCGTTGCCAATTCGCTCGAAATCCCCGGACCGGGTGAGATTCTGTTGAGCGATCACGAGTACGGCGCCATGCATTGGTGTTGGGAACGGTGCGCCCAACGGTTAGGATTACGATTGCGGACGTTTCCGCTGCCGGTTATGGCCGAGTCGCCAGACGAGATTGCCGAGGCGACGATTTCGGCCATTCGCCGCGAGACCCGTTTGTTGTTCGTGAGTCATGTCCTTTCGCCGACGGGACTCGTTCTGCCGGTCGAAAAAATTTGTCACGCCGCCAGGGAACGCGGAGTGATGACGGTGATCGACGGGGCTCATGCTCCGGGCATGGTTCCAGTCGACATTGAACGGTTCGGATGTGATTTCTATGGGGCCAACTGTCACAAGTGGATTCTGGCACCGATCGGGGCAGGTTTTCTTTATGCGGCGGGCCAAAGCCTTGATCGTCTGCGGCCTCTTCAAGTAAGTTGGGGATGGCACTACCCGCATGCCAAGGCGAACGAAAGAAGCCTCTTCGGGAATACACATCGAGTTCATCATCTGGAGTTCGAAGGGACACGCGACCCAGCGGCGTGGCTGGCGGTTCGAGATGCTCTGGCGTTCCAGGGTTCGCTCGGTTGGGAAAATATTCGAACCCAAAACGAACTTTTGGTGCAACATTGCCGTCTTCGTTTAAGTAGAGTTGTAGGATTGCCGGAGTGGACGCCGAATCATCCCGAACTCCACGGCTTCTTGACGGCCTTTCGATTGCCACAAGACTTGTCGCCCGAGACGCTCCGGCGGCTGTTTTGGGAAAGGCACATCGAGGTCCTCGTGGCGGAAAGACCTTACGGACCAGTCCTCCGAGTCTCGACTCACTTTTACAACACGTGCGAAGAAATCGACCGTTTGGGTTCGGTCGTTCCGGAAGTTCTGCAAGAGGCTCAGAGATTGTCTCAGGAAGTTCCGACAAAAGATGACGCTTATCCTTTATAATTGCCATCTGGGGTTGGTTATTTTTGGAATGACAATTTGTTGAGAAATCGTGGGCACGCGCAGCTCGCTGTGCCCACGATCACAACAGCATTCCAAACCACATGGGAGCACCCTTTGGGGTGACGACGCAACGCGATACTTGACAGTCGGCTAGCGTCGCTCTAAATTAGTCCAGCCAGGAACCGATTTTCCACCTTAGTCTATCTGCTCCTGCCCTATATAATGAATCAAACTTAACGCGCGGCCTTATTGACTCCTCACTCCTCTCGACACTTTGATATCCCCCGGAGGATATCCCCGAGGACGGATTCACCACCGGATTCACAATGCACGACGTCAAGACGCTCGATTGTTCACGGATTGCTCAAGATCTCCAGATCCGCAAAGTCCAGGTTGAGAATGTGGTGGAGTTGCTCGGCCAGGGCTTTGCAATCCCATTCATTGCTCAGTACCGCAAGGAGTTTACGAGCGGTCTGGAAGAAGACGTCATTCGCCAAATACACATGCGCGTCAAGGCCCAGCAGCAACTCGCCGACCGCAAGAAGACGATCCTCAAAAGCATCGAGACGCAAGGGAAACTCACGCCCAACCTGCGAGACGATATCCTCCAAGCCGACAGCGTCAAGCGGCTCGAAGATCTGTACTATCCGTTCAAACCCAAGAAGCGAACTCCCGCCGCCGCCGCCAAGAAACGCGGCCTCGAACCGCTCGCCATGGCCATTTGGAACCGCGATCCGGCCGTCCAGCCGCTCGACGAAACGGTCGCCAACATGGTCGACCCGGAAAACGAATTGGCCTCGACCGACGACGTGCTTGCCGGTGCCAAGAAGATCATCGGGACGATGATCAGCGAGACCGCCGACGTCCGGGGTGCAGTCCGAATCGGCTTGTGGCAAACGGGACACATCGTTTCGACCAAGAACGAGAAGGCACCGCCGCCGAAGGGCGTCTCGTACAAGGATTATTTCAACTTCCGAGACGCGCTCGCGACGATCCAACCTCGACACATCCTGATGATCAATCGCGGCGAACGCGAAGGGCATTTGAAAGTCCAGGTCGAGTGGGACGCCGAGAAGATTTATGACCTCGCGCTCGAAGCCCTCACCAAGTCGTGCATGAGGCAAGCCGAACTCGGTCAATATCCGCAACCGGAATTTCCTGGCGTCGCCACGAGCGGACCTGTCCTCACTCCGCAACCGACGCCGACCCAGGAACCAACGCCCACGGAAACCGCCGAAACGCCCGCCGAGACTCCGACAGAAGCCAGCGAGACGACATCCTCGGAAAGTGCTCCCGACCAGGAGACAAATGCTGCCGAAACTTCGGAACAACAGGAACCACAACAGAACCAACCTGGTCCGGGCGAGGCCGAGAACACTCCGACGATTCCCGAAATCAAGTCCTCGGATTTGCCCGACCCGGCTCTCAAGTTGGACTTCCCCAACGAAGGCGAACAACTTCATCCGAACAGCGGGTATCGGACGCCACACGCCGATCTGATCAAGACGGTTCTGGAAGACACGTTGCGAGATTACCTCGTCCCGGCGATCGAGAAAGACCTTCTCGACGAGCTACTCGGGGAAGGCCATGCCCACGCCGTGGGAGTTGCCGCTCGAGGCATTCAGACGTTACTCCTCCAGAAGCCACTCGGGAAAGAACGCGTCCTTGCGATTGATCCCGACTATCGGACCGGATGCAAGGTCGCTGCCCTCGATGAGAGCGGGAATCTTCTCGATTATGCCGTGATTTATCCGCATCCCGAAAAGAAACGCGGCAAAAAGGACAAGGGAAAGGGCAAAGGCAAGAAGAAAGACGAGAAGGGCGAAGCACCCAAAGACGAACCAAAGGCCGAGGCGCCGAACACCGCGCCCGAGACGAACTCGGCACCCACTCAAGCCGACACGCAACAAAACTCCGAGACTCCTGTCGACCAAGCGTCGCAGACGCCTCAAGCGGCCCCGAACACCGACACGCCTGCGAATCCTGAACCAACACAGGAACCGACCAGCGAGAAGAACGAGAAAGCGGGATCGAATCCCGAAACCTCATCCGAAGGGACCGAACAACCCACTTCCGAAACTCCTTCGGAACCCACCACGTCAGAAGCTGCCCCCGAAGGGAAGCCAGAACCACAGCCTGAAGAGGCCCCGGAAAGTTCCAGCGAGGCAGCCCCGGAGCAGACCGACGGAACGCAGCCTCCGGCCACCGAAGAGACTTCGACCGAAACGCCTCCGGCTCCCGAATCCAAGCCGGAAGCAGCCACAGACGAGACTGCGGAAGCATCGACCGAGGCACAACCGACCGCAACCGATTCTACAGAACCAGCTGCCGAACAAACGGCTGAGGGATCGACGTCCGCCAATCAAGAAGGCACATCCCAAGAAACTACTCCGACGCCTGCCGCGGAGGAGTCAAAGCCCGAACCGGACCTGCGCGAAGAAGCCAAGAAGACCATCACCGAGATTCTCGACAAACACGACATCAAGGTCATCGGCCTAGGGAATGAAACAGCCTCGCGCGAGACCGAAGCCTTTTTGGTCGAATTGTTGGACAACCTTCCCGAAGTCGCCTATACGATCGTCAACGAGGCAGGTGCCAGTGTTTATTCGGCCAGTGCGATCGGGCGGGAAGAACTTCCCGACTGCGACAAGGCCGTCCGGGCCGCGATCTCGATTGGGCGACGGTTGCAAGACCCGTTGGCCGAACTTGTCAAGATCGACCCGGTCCATCTCGGGGCCAAGCTCAACCAACACGACCTGGGAAGCATCGACCTACGCGAGACGTTGGAGTCGGTCGTCCAGTCGTGCGTGAATCTCGTCGGCGTCGACGTCAACACCGCGAGCGTTTCACTCCTCCGGCACGTCGCCGGGTTGAATCCGCTCTCGGCCCGAGAGATAGTCAAACATCGCTCGGAAAATGGGCCGATCCAATCACGCGAACAACTCCGCGAATTGCCCAGCATCAACGAAAATCGATACACGCAAGCCGCCGGATTCCTCTTCGTGTCTGGGGGCGACAACCCGCTGGACGTCACCCGCATCGGAGCCGCCGCGGCCGCCGCAGCCGCGGCCGT
>CAYYUU010000166.1:0-10142 GCA_964474955.1 uncultured Alcaligenaceae bacterium
GCCGGCTCCCTGGGCGCCTTGGGCCTGGGCTCTGGCTTTGGAGCGAGAAGCTACGATGGTGCTACGAGGAGAAACAAACAAGAAGACTCCGGCCAAACCGCCCAAATCGAAATGAGAGAACAGGGAACAGAAAGACAACCACAGAACTCTCACGCGAAGACGCGAAGGAAGAAAAATAGCCACAGAGATCACAGAGACCACGGAAAAAAATTCTTTGTATTTTTCTCCGTGGTCTCTGTGGCTATTTTTCTGTCCCGTTTTCCTTCGCGTAAGATTTGTCTTTTGTTTTTCAACCTTCTGCCTTCTGCCTTCTGCCTTTCTTCCGTTCCCTCTCGAATGGCCGTTGTTGGTGGTGACCTCGTTGGGTAAACTACACTCGATTTACATTCCTGGCGCGAGGGTCTCTCCCATGTCCTTCAAGATCGACTGCCCATCTTGCTACCTTCCCCAAACGGTCGACGAGCGGGACCGTGGGTACGAAGTGCGTTGTCGTGATTGTGATCACAGGTTCCGAGTCCCACGGAAATCTGGTGGCTCGATGAGCGCCGACAGCATTTTGACCGGCTCGTCCCAAGAAGACGACCGCGACCGAGAGGGCGACCGATACGAAGAGCGTGGTCGCAGGCGAGGTGACCGAAAGGAAGACGTGTGGGCCGACGCCGAGGACGTTGACCGCGACGAACGACCACGGCGCTCGGAGAGACGATCGGAAAGACGACCGCGAGAGGATGATCGAGACAACCGAGGGCGACGCGAAGAACGCTACGAGGACCGGGGGCGACGGCGTGGTTCGTCTTCGCGAGGCGGCGACACGTGGGACGAAGCCGAGAATGACCCGTCCGAAGACCGTCCTCGTGGCAGAGCTGACCGACGTCGTAGACCGTCCAAAGGAATGCCCGTTGGTGTGTTCGTCGGAATGGGAATTTCCTTCGTCGGGTTAATCGTTGCGTGCGTTTGCTTTTATTTCGCGTTCGCCGGAGGAGACAGCGACGACGAGAAGGTCGCCAAGAAAGACGATTCCGCAGAGAAGAAAGAAGCCAACCCCAACGCCAATGCCAACGCCAACGCGAATCCGGATGACAAGGCCAAGCCGAACCCCAATCCTCCGGTGAACCCTAAACCACCGACCGACCCCAAAAAAAAAGAAACGCCGAAGAAACCGAAAGTCGAGCCGAAAAAGCCCAAGACGGTCGAGAGCGAGTTGGTGCCCGACGTCTGGAAAACACTCAAGGCCGCGAGTGTTCTCGTCCGCGTTCGCGGCAGCGACGGCACGCCCAGAACGGGCTCCGGTTTTTTGGCACACACTCCCGGGCTCGTGATGACAAATATCCATGTGCTCGGAATGCTCAAGCACGACTCAGCGCCGCCAGAAAAAATCGAAGTCGTTTGCCACAGCGGAGAACCCGGGGAGAAAACGCTCGTTGCAGAGTTGGCCGGAATTGATCTCAAGTCCCAGGTCGCCGTCTTGAAAATACCAAAGGACAGTTTGCCGAAACCACTGACCTTTCAGTCCGCACAGTCGGTCAAGAAAGACACCAAGCTGTACGTTACGGGTTTCCCTGTCGGGGTCCCGAAGGGATCGAAAGTAAGCATCAAGCGTTGTCCTCCAGGCACTTCCCGAGCAGGTCAGTTCGGTAAACTGTTGACATTTCAACTCGAAAGCGGCGTCGATGCTGGGAACTCGGGTGGACCTGTAGTGACGTCCGCCGGTCACGTCGTGGGCATTGCCGTGGCCGCGACTCCACAATTCGCAATCGCCTCCGACATTGTCGAAGACGCACTCGCGGGGAAGGTCGCTTACGTCCACATCACCGAAAAAGGCGGCACCTCCCTCAAGGCTGACGTCAAGGTGAGCCTCTTCGATCCTCTCGACAAAATCGACGAAGTCGCCGTGCATTATTGGCTGGGAAACCCGACGCGACACCGACAACCTTCGACCACCGCGCCGAAACAACTGAAGGGGGAAGGATCAATCGCTCGGCAAGAACTCTCACTCGCAGGACAGACGGGCACTGGGCAAATTTCGTTTCCTCGTCCCTGCCTCCCATTCGTGCAAACCATTTGGGTTCAACCGGAGTTGGTCCGAAAGGCCGGGACAACGGTGTACGCAAAATCCTGGCGGTATCCGCCCGACTCGTGGCAAAAAGAAAAAGGCGAAGTCGATCCGCCCGAGAGCAAACCGAAACTGACCCTAATAGCGACGAAGCTCGAACCGGAAAATCTCCCGAGAAGCTAGTAGGCCAAGACAATCCAGATCACAAAAGGGCCGAATCCGCAGCTATTCTTCAAGTTCGCCCGGACCGTCCAGATCAAGGCCAAACATGAACTCTCTAGCCCGAACGCGATGGGCGGCACCCGCAACGGAGAGTTTGAGTTCGACGCCACGATTCAAGAATTGGCTGGCGTGGACCGCGGGACGAAAACGCCGTATTTCGTGCTTGCCTACACAAACCCTCTTCCGAAACTCAAGCTCCCATCTTGGTTCGAGGAAAAGGACCGCAAGAAGTATTTGGCACTCGGGGCGGACTTCAGAAACATCGCGACGATCGTGCGATTTGACCTGAGCGGCAAGGTGAAGAAAACAGAAATCAAGGTCGGGAATAATCTCCTCGAAAAAGCCGTGACCGAAAAGGCCAACAAGATGATCCTGGGCCAGTTCGACGCCTTCATGATTCCCCTCCCGAATAACTTTGTCGACGCCAACCACACCTGGACGAACTCGGCTGCAATTCTCCTTCAGCCCATGTCGGAGAAAACGACCACCATGAGCTTCACGTATAAGTACGTTGGGTTCCAATAGCGTGAGAAGCATCCGGAAGCAATCATCGAAATTCGTGGAGAAATCGATCCCGCCAACGAAGATCACAAGGTGGCTGCGAAAGCGGCAGGCTATGCCATCATCGATCTGAAAATCGGTGAGATTGTGGACATGGAATTGAAAGTCGTGGGGAAAGAAGTGAAGGCCGATCCGGCCATTGATGGTTATAACATTTTTTCCAACCAAATGACGCTGAAATACACTCGTCGATTCCGCGGGTATCACAAGTCCGACGAGAAAGAAAAGGGAGCCAAGTAGCGGGAGCAATAAGGCCCCTGAGTTCGAGTCCGATCAATACATGGCAGGGGACGAGACCCGCGATTTCAGGTCTTCGGCGAAAAGCCGGTCAGCTAGGATTTTGTTTTGCCGCCTGTTCGATGATTTCTTCCTCGAAGTCTCCCATTCGGCGGAATTTCTCGTAGCGATGTTCGAGGAGCTGTTCGGTCGATTTGGCCGTGAGTTCTCGCAGGTAGCGAAGCAGATAGGCTTTCAGAGTGTTCGACATTTCCCGATGGTTGCGGTGTGCACCGCCGAGCGGTTCGGGGATGATGTCGTCGATGATACGGAGTTTGAAGAGATCGCGGGCCGTCAACTTCAACGCCGCCGCGGCGAGAGTCTTCGTCTCGTCTGTGGCAACTTTCCACAAAATCCCGGCGCATCCTTCGGGACTGATGACCGAGTAGTAGGCATGCTCAAGCATGCTCACCTTGTCGCCGATTCCGATTCCCAGAGCACCTCCCGAACCACCTTCGCCAATCACAACGCATACGATGGGCGTTGGCAGGTTTGCCATTTCCAGCAGGTTGTTCGCGATAAGCTGGGCCTGACCTCGTTCTTCGGCTCCAATGCCGGGATACGCGCCGGGTGTGTCGATCAAACAAATGACTGGAATCCGAAACTTGGCCGCGAGATGCATTTTCACCAAGGCTTTGCGATACCCTTCCGGGTGCGCACACCCGTAGAGACACTCGGTCCTCTCTTTGAGCGTGTGCCCTTTTTGGTGGCCAATGAGCATCACCTTGTAATCGCCCAACCGAGCGAACCCGGTTCGGATGGCGCGGTCGTCGCCGATCGCCCTATCCCCATGCAGTTCCACGAAATCGTCGAACATCAGATCGACGTAATCGCACGTTTGCGGCCGGTCCCGATGTCGCGAAACCAGGACGGTGTCCCAAGGCGAGAGGTTCGAGTAGATGCGTTGTTTCAGGTTGGCCAGTTCTCGCCGCATGCTTCGGATTTCTTCGCTTCCGCGAACGTCCCCGTTCGCTTCGGCTTCGACTTTGGCCAACGCCGCTTCCATGTCGTAGATCGGTTGCTCAAACGGGAGCACGTGCAAGTTTGCCATCGGCGAATCGGATCCTTCTTTGGAAGGGTTGAGGGTTGAGAGAAAGCAAAGGTGCGAAGGAAAACGAGAGGTTTGTTGTGCGTCTTGTAACCTGGCCATTCTGGCCAGGTTACGTTGAGTTTGGCCTTCGGCCAAAAGGCAAAACAACTCTCCGACTCTCAACCCTCAACTCTTTTACATTTCGTCGTCTGTCGGTTTCGGTTCGTCTTTGTAGATGCGAATCTTCTGGAGTCGCATGAGCACTTCGTGAAAATCCTTGGGACGTTTTTCGCGTTTTTTCTCAAGCATTTGCAACACGAGTTTGCAGAAATCGTCATGGAGTTCGGGGTTGTGCATTTGCGGAGTGGCGGGTTTTTCCTTCAAATGCTTCATCAACAATTTATCGCTCGTGTCTCCCACGAATGGTGGTCGGCCAGTGAACAACTCGTACATCGTGGCCCCGAAGCTATAAATGTCGGCCCTCGCATCGAGGCTCTCGTTCATGATTTGTTCGGGCGACATGTAGCTTCGCGTGCCTGCCGTTCGGACAGTCGTTTTCGGAAACCAGTTGGCCCAGAATGGCGGTTTCTCGATTTTTTTCGCGAGGGCGAAGTCGATCAACCGGACCTCACGGGCGGCATTGACGAGGAAGTTGTCCGGCTTGATGTCGCGGTGGACGTACTTCGATGCGTTCATGTAGGCCAAAGCCGTCATGGCCTTCTTCAAGATGTGTCGCGAGTTTTCTTTGATGAAGTCGAACTCCTTACGCATCAGCCGAAGTTTCAAACTCCCAGCCGGAAAGTACTCCATCACGTAGTACGGGTTCTGTGGTTTGATCGACGTATGGACGATCTTGATGATGTTGGGATGCTGAAGTTTCTGGCCGACTTTGGCTTCATGAATCAAGAACTTGATGGCCCGTTGGTCGTTCTTCTTCTCTGGCAGGAGCCGCTTCATGGCAAAATGGCGATTGCTCGTGACCTCGACGACCTCCCACACCCAACTCGTCTGGCCACTCGCGATGACGTTCTGAAGTTTGTAACCACCAATGACTTCTTCGGCCACGATCGACCTCCCGTGTTACCAGTATTCTTCGAAGTGGATCGACCCATAGGTTTTCGTGGCTCGATTGTCTCGACGAAAACCTTTGCGTTCTAAAATTTCGACGACACCGAGATCTTCCGGATACTTCGTCTCCCCTGTTTCGCGATCGACTTGAGGCACGCCGATCATCTTGGGATTGCCACACAAATAGACGTGGGTAGAGTCGGGATCGAGCGTTTGACCGATCTTGGACTCGAGAGCACCGCTTTGGATCAGTTCCTGGATGTACACCTTCTTTTGGCCGGGGTTTTCTCGCGTCGTCAGCGGAACGTACTGATAGTTTGAGAATTCTTTGACGAGCTTCTCTTGGGTCGCCATGTACCCCAAATCTCGACGATAGCGAACGCAGCAGCACGCGAGAATTTTGCCCTTGTGTCCGTTTCGCAAAAGCGACCACGTCATATAGTTGTGAGGCGCTTCGCCCGTCCCGGTCGAAAGAAAAATAACTGTGTCGTCGGGCTTGACCGGTTCCAAGCCGTAATGGCCGGTGATCTTTTCGCCCATGAAAACGCGGGCTCCTTCTATCAACTTGAACAATCGCGGCGTCAGGGCCGGATGCTTTTCTTTCGACGCCTCCAGAACCAAAACGATATATAACTCCACCCAGTCTTGGCCAGTCGGATCGAACAAATTTCCGGCGTCATCAAGAATCGGGTGGCTCAACGAATACGCCCGCTTGACGACACGCGACAACTTGGCGTCTTCGAGAGACTCTTCCTGGGCGCCTTCGACTCGCTCTTCCCAGTTCCCCATTCCCAGGGTCCCGTACTGGCCGGGAAGGTGATCCGGAACGCCACCATCAGGTTGAATCCGGAAGATCCGCAGTTCGGGGTTCGCCTCGCGGATGGCCACCACGGTAGCGTTGTAATGTTGGTCTCGGAGTTCTTGGATGTTCAGGTCTGGCATCTATTCGCTCGAGCAAATCTGGTTGGAAGAGGAAGAGTACGTTTGCGTTTTCATCTTCGGTACCAGAGGCTTCCGTAAGTGTCAAGTATCACCCAAACGCCGCGATTTCTTTCGCGTTGTTCGCGGCTTGTTAGTTGACTTCGTTTCTTTCGCGGGTTTCCTTTGTGGGAGGCTCATCAGCAACTCATGCAGGTCGTCCGGCAGTGGCATTTCCCACCGAACGCCCTTTTCCGTAATGGGGTGAACGAACCCAAGTTGCTCGGCATGGAGAGCGATCCGAGGGGCGTTCGTGTCGTCGGGGAAAACCTCGCTCCCGTCGAGTTGTCTATTGTATACCGAATCGCCACAAATGGGATGGCCGCGTTCGGCCAGGTGTATTCGAATTTGGTGAGTCCTACCCGTTTCCAACCGACACGCCACCAACGCATGAGCGGCAAATTGTTGGATCACTTCAACGTGAGTCACGGCCCGTTTGCCGTGTTCGTTGTTCGGCGAACTTCCTCGCCGTCCGTCGCCTCGGTCCCGAATGAGATAACTTTCTATCGTTTGTGGTGGGAGATGGCCCAAAATAATGGCGAGATATCTCCGCAGCACCGTGTGCTCGTGGAACTGTTTCCCCAAGCCTCGTTCGGCTTCGACGCTCCTGGCAAACACGAGCAACCCGCTTGTGTCTTTGTCGAGCCGTTGCACGACGCGGAGTCGCGGCGGATTCCCTTTGGTCTTGGAACCGTGGCTGCGGGCGATTTTTTTGGCGACCAAATCTTCCAGCGTAGGTGAGAGAGCGCGCCGTCGTGCCGACCATTCTCGCTCGGAAGGATGCCGGACGGTATTCAGACCTGCGGGTTTTTCGACGACGACGATGTGTTTATCAACGTAACGAATCGCGATCGAATCGGTCTCTGGTGGTTTCGGTTCGGGCCGTCCCAGGATTTCGAGGCTGTCTCCTTGTTGCAACCGCCGGGCCGAGTCCATGCACAGTTCTGATCCAACTTTCACATGACGGCTTTCGACGAGCGTGCGAACTTCCTTCCAAGATTTGCCTTCGAGGAAGTGACGCAAGGCGGCTGCGACGGTCACACCGTTGAGTTCTTCGGGGATCGTGTGGACTTCTGGATTCATATCTGCTCAGACTGCGGTCTGCGTTGTTCCACCGAGCGAAAGAGTTCTTTCGTTGCTGTGTTGCTTGTTCCAACACCAACCCTTTGAAGTTGGAGGAGTGGTGTACTTACAGTAGCAACCGATTCGACAATTTGCCAAGAGCATTGGCGAAACAAAGGAAACTCTGAGGGGCTGATCCGTGGAGGAGAAAGAATCTCAAGAGCCAGAGCCAAAGGCCGATGACCGTGACGTCTGCTCTCCCTCAATTACCCAACCCCACAATAAAAAAGGCGGACATTTCTGCCCGCCTGTTCTCTGCAAATCCATTAACAGCCGCTTCCTACGAAATCGGCATGCACACTTGTTCGAGCAACGTCTCGCATTTTTCCTGGAGCATGTCGGCCAGGTTTGGCAACGGCTGTCCTTCGCGGAGGGCTTCTTGGATCGCCGCGAGCCATCGCGGGAATCCGTAGAGCGCACAGAAGCCATCGAGCGTGACCGGTTCGAGCCGTGCCGATCGACCTTGCTTGAGCGCGTCGTTCCAGGCAGTCTTCGTCTTGCCGGACAAGTTGCAATCGTCTTCGTTTCGCAACAAGATCAAGTGATCGATCAAGGGCGGGTTGATCTCCAACGATTCCAACTTGGTGCTCAGGTCGCGAGGCTTGCCCGCACCACGACCGAGGAACAATCCAATGCCGACTTTCCAGGGTTGGCCGTCCTTGCAGACCCAATGGGCAATCGTGAACACGCCGTACGTCGGATGATCGCCGAAAGTTAACTCAGGAACAACGTGTTGGAGTCGCCACGGTCCCACTTTCACGCCATGTTCGTTGCACAGTTCCAGGAACGACCCAAGACCCGCTTGTAATTCTCGCGTGGCTCCCGTGAGGGCCCCACTCGGTTCGAGTTTGCGGCGTGCGGAGCGTAACTCTTGTTCCCACAACTCAGAGAACTGTGAGAATTGAGCCGGCTCCATGGAAGTCGATGGAGTCGACGAAACTGGTGCCGAGTTGTCTCGCGTGACGGTCGGGGAAACAGGTGCAGAGGCCGGACCCTCCTGGGCTGCGAACGTCTGATCGATCCCCTGTGCTTGTTGAGGTTCGGAAGCACCCGCGTCCGTCGAAGGCGTCTCGAAACTCGGCGTTCGTGCCGCTGGTGGTTGTTCGGGTGGCGTCGGCGAAACATCCGTATGATCGAGATGCACTTGCGATTTGATGTTGGGCATCTTGGCGTCCGAGAAACGGGAGTTCTCGAAACTATTGTTTTCCTCGGTGACGTATCCTTGAGGTTGCGAGGGGGCGGTCTGTTGGGTTCCGGCTGGCTGTTGCGAGCCGATCCCGTTGTTGACGGTCGTCATCGGGGCTTCTTCGCCATACACGACGTGGTCGAACAGGTGTCGGAACTGGATGAGCATGTCTCGCAAGGTGGGCTCGGTCCGTGCGATTTGGATGACTTGCTCGTCGCTGAACGGAAAGATCGGAGAGAAGTTACTCGCGTCGGGAACTTCCTCCATCGAAGGACGCATCCGGGCTTCGACGACTCGACGCAACAAGTCCGGAGTAGGAGCTTCGAGCCGCAACGCCTTGAGCGTCCCATAACCCGGGACGTGAAGCGGGTTGTTCAATCGGTCGCGGATGTATCCATCGATCTCGCCGACGAAGCGGTTCCACATTCCTCGTTCGGCAAAGATCAAGAAGCAAATGCCGTCGATTTGGTGCATCACCTGGACGATCCCGGCGAAGAACGCCTCGGCCGTCCGTCGTGCTTCTTCTTCGTCGCGACGACGTCCCAACAGTAAGTCTTCCAACTGGTCGAACGCGACTACGACGGGGATTTTCAATTCCAAAAAGACTTCCATCAACGCCTTGAACAACACCAACACGAGGTCTTGTCGATTGGGTTGGACCTTGAAATCGAGTTCGGCGAATCCAAACGTCAAGAAGTTTGCCAGGTCGCTCTCGTCTTCCAACAACGCCGCCCGAATGAACCCTTGATAGATGTGCCGTCGCATCAACCCCGTTGTATTTAGCGGCTCGTTCGCGGCGATGAACTCACACACCAGGTCGCATGCTCTTTGCTTGTCCAGGTTGCACTCGTCGAGGACACGCTTGAGACTGCCGCCGATGCCGTTGACGTGAGCCGAGCCCTGGCCGTTTCGTTGTGTGAATGAAGTGTTGAGGTTCTCCATGATCCACTGCGTCCGCTCCTGGGCTTGCGAAGTCCCGAGTCCAAGCCGACGCGCCCACTTGCCCAGAGCCGGTCCGGGGAACAACTCGAGCTGTTGTTCCTTGGTCAAGCTGGCGAGCGTCTTGAGGACCAACCGCCGTCCGAGTTCTTCGCTCACAAACTCCATCGGGCGAGCACCCTTTTGCTCGCCGCCGCTGAGCAACGTGTCGATGACCTGGAACAACAAGTATTCCAGGAAATTGCTCTCGGGCTGATATGTGCTGGGCGTCACGAGCAGTTGCCACGCCCCCTCCTGGCCGTGTTTGATCGAGTGAAGGAGGTGAGTTTTCCCGGCCCCATTGATTACCAAAATCGGGACGATCTCCGAGTGTGTCGTTGGGTCGTACCGGTACAGGTCAATCACGCCGAGGAGTTGGTCCCTTTGTTTGGAGAACAACTCGGGCACGTGGTACCGCGCACAAACTTCGTCGTCGGGATTACGTGCGAAATAATTGCGAAATGGATTGCCGGTCTGGCGAAGCACTTCCAGTGCTCGACCCGCGGCCATGGATTCGGCGACAGTCATTGTCATGAGAATCATTCTCCCGAAGTTATGAAGGGATTGGGTGTTTTGTTGGGATCGCTATTTAGTGCCGTTGCGGGTTGGTTGACCGCTCCTCACCGATGGCTGGCGTAATACAAAATCTCGTGTCCAATCAACCACGC
>CAYYUU010000167.1:0-10134 GCA_964474955.1 uncultured Alcaligenaceae bacterium
TTCATGCTTGCGTTGGGGACTTTGAAAAAGAAACCGTACCCAAACCAAGCGTGAACCGCTCTATGGTCGGTTTTGTTGTTTTGTCTTTTTGCCTTGGGCAAACGGATCCATAACTGTCGCATTTGAGAAAGTTGCTTTTCCCGCGTGCAGCCACTTTGCCTTGCAGGCTTCGCCTGCGTGCGAAAAGTCAGAAAAGACAAAAACTTTGCGCGGAGCGAAAAGCAACTTTCCGATCTACACCCAAACACGACACCTATTTATCCGACCGCCCAAGGCCAAAAGACAAAACAACAACCCTTACCTTTTTCACCTTTCACCTTTCACCTTTCACCTTTCGAAGACCCTCAGCTATTTCACCCGCACTGCATAAAACCCAAACACACCCCTTTGCATTCTCGCCGAGCCCGCAATCGCCCGCCCGTTGCCGGTGAACATCCATCCTCGGAACGTCTCGGTCGTTCTGGGATACACAATGGAAAACTCAATGAAGTGCGAAGGCTCCGTCACTTTCCCCTGGACTTCGTATTTTCGACCGTCTTTTTGCGAGTAGTATTTCCCGGTGACCAGCCCATCCTTGCGAACTTTCAGATAGAGCGTCCCATTTCGGCGCCCGTCGTCATACAACTTGTATTTGCCCGTGAAAAATTCCTTCTTGAATTTCTCGCCGACCTTGGGACCTGTGCTCGCGGTGCTTTTCGCTTCGGGGATGGATTTCGTCACGAGATAGAACTCGGCCTTTCCCACCGGTTCGGCGTACGCACCTTCCTTCGTGACGACAAAACGAATGTCTCCGCCGATGTCTTTCGGGACCACTTGGCCAATGTCCAGATTGAATTCGAAGCCACCGAAGAGCCGAACGTCTTTGCCCTGAACTTGAATGGCCTGATCCGTTCCGTCTTTGTAAGTCGTGAATCGTTCGATCACGAGAATCGGAACCGTTTTCTCAGCCGAGAGTTTCTGTTCCGCGGGGTTCACCAAGAGCTTGCTCCAGCGTCCGTCGTTGGTCCGTACGACGAGAAAAGCCGAGGCCGTGTTTTTCAAAACGCCGGAGTATTCGACGAGCAACCGACGGTCGAGCTTCTTGAGTTTTTTGACGCCCTTGGCCTTCGGGACTTTCGCCAGAATTTTGTTGACGTAGTTTTCGTAACTGTCGGCGTGGGCGTTGGTCGAGACGAAAAGGAGAATTAGGCAAGTCAAGAATTTGGTGAACCGAGACATTGGGAACGCTCCGGTGGTGATTGGATGGCCAACGAAAAACAAAACGCAACGGCCGTTGGGCGGTGAAATCTTCGCCAGCAGTGGAAACAAAATATCCACTCCTCAACAGTCTACCGTGCTGAGCTTCACAAAAAAATAAGGGGCCACAAAGCCCCTTATCTTCGACCACATGTTTCGGTTGGGAGTTCCCGTTCTTGGTCCTACAATTTCGGAATCTCCAAGCGAGAGCTGTTGCCCAATTACTTATTGGTGTAACTCAACGAGAGGATCGCGAAAGCGGTCGCGAGATCCGGGATGGCTTCGCCGAACCGACGGTCCTTGCGGTTCACCCAACTACCGTTGGGCAACTGTCGGGATTTGATGGCTTCGAAAAGTTCCTGTTTCCAGAAATGTTTTTTGCCGTCGGCATCCACGAACACGTCCTTGCCGAGCGTCTTCATCGTCTTGGCGAACGTGTGGTAATAGTAATACAAACCCGATTGTCCGACGCCTGGATTCTCCTTGAGCGTGTAATGTCGCTTGATCCAGTCCATCGCGGCCTTCACGCGCGGGTCCGTTTTATCCACACCCGCGTAGAGGTAACTTTTGAGACCGTTGTATGTCATAGCTCCCATCGACCGCAGGCCACCGGCAGCCGTCCGATCCTTGTTCTTCTTGGCATTGATGGGCGTGTAAACGAACCCTCCCTTGTCGTCCGTTGAGGCCTTTTTCGCGAACGCTTCCTTGTTCTTCTCGCTCGGCAAGTTTTGGCTTCGGCTGATGAATTTCAAGGCGTTTTGGATCGCGGGATCGTTCTTGTCCACGCCGGCCGCCAACAACGCTTCGACCGTGAAGGCCGTGTTGGACATGTCGGGTCGGGACTTCTTGTCGTACCCAAACCCACCGAACTCGATGTCCTCCTCCTTGGCACCGGGAGGGCCGTGCTGGATCGATTTGAGGAACTTGCCAGCGTTCTTCAACAGCGTGTCGTATTTGCCCTTGGTGTTGGCTTCTTTGAAAGCCATGATGGCTACGCTCGTCGTGTAGTTCGCCAGGAACCGGTTGTAAATCCCGCCGTTGTCTTGGACGTTCGACTCCAAGTACTTCAGCGCTTTGGCGACCATGGGATCGTTTTCACTGACGCCGTTTTGGAGCAACCCGGCGACGACCAAAGCCGTCACGCCCGGACCAAATCGGCGAGAGGAGAACCCACCATTCTTCTCTTGCGACGACCGCAAGTGTTTGATGGCTTTGTCGACAACAGCCTTCACTTCCTTCTTGGTGGGTGCTTTCTGTTGAGCTTGGGCGGGGGAGCAGGCCACAACGAGTCCAACGACGGCTGCGACGATGAACCCAACGGGACCGCGACTCAGATACTTCACGGCAGTTTCTCCTGAAGATGGTAATGGATGTCCGCGTCTCGATTTCGAAAACACCGAAAACGGTTCGTTCCGGTCGGCCTTTGCTGAGACATTCGTGCCGTGCGGATACGGCACAAAAACGACCAGGGAAAATTGCCGAGCAAAACCGATGCCAAGAGTTCGATCCGCCCCAAGATGATCGCAACTCGATCACGACACGACAACAACGAGCACCGTGACGGTGATGATGATTGCCACCAACGCTAGGGAGATGATCCAGACAAGCATGGACGAAAACGAATTCGCTTGCCGCGGGTTGTGTGTCGTGAGCACCGGTTCGGTGTCGTAAGCCCCGGACGGGTCCTCGTCCGTCATGTAGTCGAACGAATAGTCCGCCCCGCTTTTCGGTCGGCTTTCTCTGGAAGCTGGCGGGTCGGGGACAAGTTCTGCCGGAATCGGTCGTCCGGAATCGGCCGAGGAATCGCCGAACGAATCCACTGGCTGCGCGGGGACTGGCGGAGGAGTCCCGCCTCCCGAACTCACAGGAATCGCTGGAATGGCTTGCATCGCTTCCGCCGGCGTTGCGGTCCGGCTCCGTTGATGTCGACCGGACCCATTTCCCGGCGTTGCGAATGGGTCAACCGGAAGCGGTTCGACCGGGATGGCCGCGACGGGAGCATCGTCCGAAACAGGAACTGCGGCCACGACTGGACCGCTGCCCCGAACCGGAGCCCCCGGTTCCACGTTGACCGTCACGGGCACTTTGAATACTTGATTCCCGTTCGAGGCCACAAGTATACGACCTTCTACCGTCCCCTGGCTGTGGACGGGAACTGTTGCGGTGACGTCGACTCGGGCCTTCATTCGAGTCACCATCGTCGTGTTCGCATGAAGCCAAGGTTGCTCTGGTGTGGCGTGGGCATACAAGTATTTCTTGGCATCGGTGAACACGAAGAACGATGTTCGCAACGATTCGCCTCGACGGCCATAGAGCGTCAAGCCGTGCTCGGAAACGCGGACCTTCGGCGGCTTGACAAGGCCGAGCGCTTCGAAGAATTGCTGCACCGCCGCCACACCCGAAGCTCCTTCGCCCCGCACCGGATAATCCCAGCCGTTGTTTTGATACCACGATTTGACGGCCCCACTCTCGAACAACGCTGCCGCTTCTTTGGGAGACTGTTTTGCCTTGATGGCCAGGTCGCGAGGGCTCTTGGCGCCAGCCAGGATGCCATTGGGAAAAGGCTGGACAGGGACCTTGACTTTCACGACGATCGTTTGACTACCGCCGTTCGAGTCGATCGAAAGTTTTCCTTCGACAACTTTATCGCTAGCCCGTACGAGTTCCCGGCGAACATTCACGGCCACCGTCGTCGAGGCCGGACATTGAAATATCTTCTGAGTCAGACCCGGCTTCTCGCCCACCGTCAACCACGACACGTCCGACGCAATCGACCCGAACAGGAGTCGCCCGCCGTGGTTTTCAATGAAGACAGTAATGCTTTCGTCCTGGTCTGCCTTGAGTTCGCCGAGATTGACTTCGAGGGGTTCGATGTTGAGCTTCGGTTCTTTCAAGGCGTCGGTCGGCAGATTCGAGAGCAACTGGTCCAACCCTCGATCTCGGTCGGCGGAACTGGCCGCCGTGCGAGCGACCATCGCCAAGTCCACACGCCCTTGTCCCCCGAGAAAGCGTTCGAACGTACCGTTCACCAACAGTTCTTGAGCATCTTCCCAGTATTGTTGGCAACGCATCGCGAATTGGTCGAAGTTCTGACACTGTTCCCCGCTCGGGAAAACGAACGGATGAGAGAACGGCCTTTGGCCTGCCTGGACTGCGCCTTGCGCTTGACTACCACTCAGCAAGGCGCCATCGAAAAAACAATATTGTGCCTCATCGGGATTGACCCGCGAACATCGGGAGCACGTTTGCGCCATGTAGAATTCCCCACGTATCGATCACCTGGAGGTTGAGAGTCCTGCCTGCGTGACCGAAAATCGACCCGGCAAACTGAGGTGTGGAGTTTTGTGGACAGCTCCAACACTGACCGGGAAAACTGTAAATCCGAAATTTCGCAAGCGAACTGAGGATTTTTTTGCAACCCTGTTTCCGGGGTTGGTTCATTGACGGGGACTCGTTCCCACTCCGGGTACACCGTTTTTGCTCCCGCTCCCGTCCTGGTGGAGCCGACGACTTTTTGAACTTCGGCAGCGATTCGATCCCCAGAATTTCACTCGCTCGAGCGCGTTGCGGATGAGAGGAGCAGTTTTGTTTTTTGTAGGGTGGGGCAAGCGCAGCGTAGGCACACCGATAATCAAGACATGGTGGGCCTTCGTTGCGCTTGTCCCACCCTACATCAACAGCTCTCTCTTTCCGCACTACCCATCCAAAGCGCCTGAGCCTGGTACGGCTTTGCCAAAACGGAAAATCCCTTACCGAAAGTCAATCTATCTGCCCGATGCTATTACACAAACCAAAGGGGCATGATGTCCAGGGTAAAAGTAGTGAAGAGGAAGAACTCGGCGCGGATCTGGTAAAATTGAGAAAGACGCGTTGACGACCGAAGGCAAAACTCGACCGTTTGCCTGTGCAAAGCACAGCGCAACACGACAAGGGAGCCGGAGCCGTGTCCCAAGAACCATCGGCTGAGATTCTCGAACGATATTGCAACGGCGACCAACAGGCTGCCGAACAGTTGTTCGCGCGATACGTTTCCCGACTTACTCTCCTGGCTCGTTCTCGTCTGGCGCCAAGAATTGCAACCCGGACGGACGCGAGTGACGTCGTGTTGTCGGCCTACCGGAGCTTCTTCGTCGGAGCGAAGGAGGGGCGATTCTCGCTCCAACGAAGCGGCGATCTGTGGAGACTGCTCGTCGAAATCACGATGCGGAAGGTCTACCGGGCGGTCCGAACACACACAGTCGCGAAACGCTCCGTCGCAAGCGAACAACCACTCGGCTCGGTCCCGGATGAGCAAACGCCACTCGCCCGTGACCCGTCTCCCGAAGAAGCCATCGCCATGACCGACCAACTCGAATCATTGATGGCGACGCTCGACGATTTCACCCGTCGGGTCTTGGAGTTACGCCTGCAAGACGAAATGCTGTCCGCCATCGCAGCCGACACCGGGCGTTCGGAACGAACGGTTCGTCGCGCGCTCCACGTCGTCCAATCACGACTCCGCGCACAAATGGAGGCCGATTCCGATGCATGATTTGGGCGAATTGGAAGCCCGCGTCCACGCCTTCGAGCAAGAGTGGTCGTCGGACTCTCCTCCCAGAATCGAACACTTCGTTGGGCCGGTTCCCGACGAAGAAAGCAAACGGGCGCTCTTGCTCGAACTGGTCTGCGTCGATCTGGAATATCGTTGGAAACGTGGAATCCCTCGGTCCTTGCCGGATTACCTCACCCAATTTCCGATGCTCGCTTTGCGTGGGCAGATTCCGTTGGAACTCATCGCCGAAGAATATCGAGCCCGGCTACTTTGGGGAGACCGCCCAACACTTGAAAAATTCCTACGCGAGTTTGGTTCACTTCAGGTAGAACTCCGCCCTTTGCTTTCTCGGAGCGACGACGAAATCCGAGCCGAAGAAAACTCCTCCTCACTTCACGCCGCTCCGTCGCAACCGACCGAAGAACTTGTCGCAGCACCCATGCTGCACTACGACGACTACGTCTTACAGCAAATGATCGGAGCGGGGCGGATGGGAAGAGTCTACCGAGCCTGGCACCGCGAACTCGAAATCTCCGTCGCCGTCAAATACCTCCGCAAGTCGTTCTTGAAACACTACGACGCCGTGGAGCGATTCGTTCGCGAGGCTCGAACCGTCTCGCTTCTACGGCACCCCGGCATTGTCAAGATTCATGGACTCGGGCGAACTCCCGGTGGTGGCTACTTTATCGCCATGGATTTGGTGACCGGAGGAGATCTGTTCGGGCGTCTCGGAGGGACCAACGGCTCCGTTTCGCAAGCCGTCGAGTGGACAATTCAAGCATGCGACGCGCTCCAACACTCTCACGAGTGTGGAATCATCCACTGCGACTTGAAGCCCGCGAACTTATTGATCGACGAAACCAGCAACCTCCTCGTGACCGACTTTGGATTAGCCCGATCGCTCTCCGAAGAAGAACACGCGGTCGATCGGATCGAAGGCACCGCAGGCTACATCGCCCCCGAACAAGTCTCCCGCTGGTGGGGCCCGATGACCAACCGAACCGACGTCTACGGTCTGGGAGCAGTCCTTTACGCTTTGCTCACCAAAAAGCCGCCTCACGACGGCGCGACTCTCACCGACATCCTCGCCCATGTCGTTTCCGGAGTCGCCGTTGTTCCACCCAAAACCTTTCGCCCAGAGTTGCCTCAAGCCATCGAGGACGTTTGCCTTCGTTGCCTGGCCAAGACACCGACTGATCGATTCGGCGACATGAACGAAATGCGGCAGGCTCTCGAGGATGCATGCAACTTGTCTTGAAGTTCTGGGGTTGGAAATTTGTTTTCCTTTTGGAGTGCGGCAGCTTGCTGCCGCTTTGGTAGTTTTTGTCTTTTGTTTTGTTGTCTCTGTTCTTGTCACCGTCCTGTTCTCCCTCCCGTCAAAATCCAGACAATCATCCATTGGGCGTTCTCCACCGTGCGAAATGCGGCCAACTCATGAGAGCTTCACTTCCTTGTGTTGCCCCTGTCCTCTCCCGTAAAATCAATAAGAGTAACTCGCCCAAATCGCGTCCTCTCCAAAATCTCTTCTCTCCTCTCGAACAGGAAGCTCATCATGACTCTCCAATTGGACCGCCGAGGATTTGTCGCCGGAACCACCGCAGTCGCACTCACAGGCCTGGGAGACTTTCGATTTCTCCAAACCCTCCCTCCACTCCGTGCCGATGAGGTACAACCTCGCCAACAAGTCGTCGGACTCAACGCGGACATGGAACCGCTCGTCCGGTTCCTCGAAACGACGCCAAAAAACCGGATCGTCACGGCCACGATCGAAAAGATTCGCAGCGGCACGACGTACCAACAGCTTCTCGGTGCTCTTTTGTTGGCCGGAGTTCGCAACGTTCGGCCTCGACCGGTCGGATTTCAATTTCACACCGTCTTGTCGGTGAACTCGGCTCACCTCGCGAGCATCTCGGCGAGTGACCGAGACCGATGGTTACCGCTGCTCTGGGCCGTGGATAATTTCAAGTCCTCCGAAGCCCGTGACACTCGGGAAAATAACTGGACCATGTCGCCTGTCAACGAAAGTCGACTTCCGGCAGCGAGGCACGCCCGCGAACGATTCATCCAGGCGATGGACAACTGGGATCGAGAAGCCGCAGACTTGGCGGCAGCGGCGTTGGTCCGAAGTGCCGGAGCCAACGAAGTGGTCGAACTGTTCTGGCGTTACGGAGCGAGAGACTTCCGCGACATTGGCCACAAGGCCATCTTCGTTGCCAACGGCTACCGGGCCTTGCAAACCGTCGGGTGGCGACACGCCGAGCCCGTCCTCCGCTCGCTCGCCGACGCTCTCCTGGCTCACGAGGGAGAGAATCCATCCCAACGAAATGCAGACGCAGACGTTCCATTCCGAGAGAATCTCCAACGACTACGATGTTTCGGGAGGGAATGGCGGACTGGCGAAATCTCTGCCGACGCCACGAGAGGACTTCTCGCGACGCTCCGAACGGCCAACGCGACGAATGCCTGCGACGAACTGGTCCGAGTCGTGCGAGGCAACGTCCATCCTTCGTCGGCCTGGGATGCGTTGTTCCTCTACGCGGGTGAATTGCTCATGCGTCGCCCCGGCATCGTCGGCATCCACTGCGTCACGACCGTCAACGCGCTTTACTATGCGTATCAAACTTCAACGAATGACGACACCCGCAAACTGATGTTGATGCAAGCCGCGGCATTCCTGCCGATGTTCCGCTCACTCATGGAACGTCGGCAGCGACGTGTCCGCAACGACGTGACGATTGATGCTCTGGAACCCGCCGACATTACAGCTCGGGGGAACGAGCGAATCGAAGAAATTCTCCAGGACGTCAGCCGCGACCGCGTCCAGGCTGCTCGAAAGACGCTGACGCTCCTGAACCAACAAGCCGCTCCCAACGCGCGCAGTTTGATGGCCGGAGCCAGGCGGCTCATCTTCACGAAGGGTACGAACTCGCACGACTATAAATTTAGTTCGGCGGCCCTCGAAGATTTCCACCACGTCACACCGCAATGGCGAAATCGATTCCTCGCCACGGCCATGTTCAATCTTCGAGGTGCCAGGGATCGAGATAATCAACTGATCTCTCAGGCCCAACGGGCACTCCGCAACCGCGGATAGAAGGGCGAAAACGTTGAGACGGGGCGAGGGATTTTTGCGCTTTTTGCGTACGAGTTTTGGACCTTCCGTTCGAAAAACCAAATCCGGGAAATCCTCCCGGACGGGTCATAAAGCGTACGCAAAACCCGCAAAACCCAAGATTCTTGAGAACTGCGCGGCAAGAGTGGTTCCCGCTTGCGTAAAGTGCGTCAAAGAGGAACAAGCAAGAAGCCTGTTGTCCGTAGAGCGGACTTCGGGACCCGAAAGACGACACCTCAAAAACATACCTTCAAGTACAACGCGTTATTTATTCGTCTGTCCCGTTGCGTCCGCGGGAGCTTTTCCTTCCTGGACGATCAGCGTGTATGGGCCGACATCATTCGGCAAAACCGTACACGCCATGATCCGATATTTTGCATTTTCTGGACAGCGAAACACCAGTCGAGCGTCTTTGGATTTCGCGGTCCCCGAGTTGCTCATGACGGTGATGCCATCTTGATCGACCAGGTAAAGCGAGCACGGAATTTTCTTGCTCTTCATGTCGAACTGATACACACGGCCCCCCTTGAGTTTCAGGGTGTAACTCTTGTGGTGAGCCAGCGTCTCAAACCCTTTATCTTTTTTGGTGAGTTTGTCCTCGAATTTTTTGGCGATTTTGAGAGTGACCGGCAAGACCGCGATGACATAGTCGAACACGCCATCCTTGGAGAGTTTCTCTATGGAGGTCGAGGGGGTCAGGACGATTGTGTGGTCTTGCGTCGTTTTCGAAACCAGATATACAGTCGTCTTGTGGTATTTCCCGATGTGGCGAGAATCGCCAAAACCGACTTGTTTGCGTTTGCTGTCGTAAACCTGGACCGTCATGTTGCACGAAGCCGTGGCCTGGATCGCATACAACTTTTCGGCTTCGAATTTTTGTTTCGTCAGACCAACTCGGATCTTCCCCTTGATCACCTTGGCTTTTTTCTCTTGCGCGTGAACGGGTGTTTGTAATAACAATCCAACAACAAAACTGACTAGCATTGCAAAAAACCTGCGTCGAAGCATTCGTATCGACCTCCAGAGTCAAAAGTCCCCAGGCCAATGGCCTGCGAAGGAATAAGTTCTCGCGCGTTCGGATCGCGCGAATCGGATATCCCCAATCGTGCTGCCGCCCGAGATCGTGCCGCTCTTTGCCCACGAGCATCACGTCGCGTGACTCATCGATCCAGCCCGACTGTTCGCTTTCCAAAATGTCGACGAAGCTGCGACCGGTGACTGTTTCCGGGATGTCGAGCCCTGCCAATTCCAAGTA
>CAYYUU010000168.1:0-10128 GCA_964474955.1 uncultured Alcaligenaceae bacterium
ACGGCACACGGAGTGTGCCTACTACTTTGGTCACGGCACACGGAGTGTGCCTACTGCTACCAAAACCCACACCCACGAGGTTCATTCCTCGTCTATTGTCGTTGCCGCTTCCGCTTCCGTAAAGACTCGCTTTCGGCATCCGCTCGCCTTTGCAATTGTTGGACGGCATGATCAAGCATAGCACAACACTCAGCCAACTCTTTGACGACGTTCAAGATCTGCTGGTTGAAAGCCGACTGTTGCCGTGAAAGCACATCAACATATGCCACCTTGAAATTATTGAGGAGCTTATTCTTGATCCGCCGTTTCAGCTTCGCGAGCATCCCTTGCGTGACATCAAGGTAATCGTCGGGGAGCTTCTGCAACTCCTCCGCTTCGTGGATGTCATCTTGAACGTGATCCATCAAGACCGAGCATCCAAGTTGCGAATCACTTCCTGGCTTCGTCACGAGTAGCTTCATCGTACTGCTCAATCTATCCTCCATCGAACGCGAAGGCTCGTCTCGACAGTCCGCACGACGCGCCCAAAACCGCACCTTATATTTCCCCAGAGTTTCCGGAACCGGAACTCGCACCGCTGCCGAAATCGTTTTGCCCGGCGGTACGGATTTTGGCAATGGCGTCGTGAGTACCTCCGCCACAACCTCCCCCGTCTCGGCTGCAGTCACCTGAGCACACAACTCTATTCGCAAGGAACCATCGGCAACCGCTGGATATTCCCCCCAGTTCCGAACCCGCACAGGAACCAGAAACGACGGCGTCCCACGAGAAACTTTTCTCTTCGCGACTCGACGCCGAACCTCCAAAGCAAGTTCGGCATCGCGTGGCGTCTGGTCAAGTACCTTCTCAACGACCCCATCGAATTGTTCCAACCATCGCGAAGGCACATAGTGTTGAGCGTGTTCGAATCCTCGATTTCGCATTTGCTCAACAAGAGGAACTGACAACCGACTGACGGCTCGTTCAACGAACGCCGCGAACTTCTCTCGATTGCGATATTCTCGTTCGACGAAGGCACGACCCACCGCACCCGCTACTCGCGTGGAGTCTTCGTTTTCCCACAACAAGTTCAACGTCTCGGCGAACGACCGGTAGTCCGACACAAGCCAACCGGATGCAGCATCTCCCCACCTTCCGATGTGCTCCGCAAGGACCGCACACTCTTGATGGCCGATGACGGGCGTGCCTTGTTGCCACGCTTCCAATGCAACCAACGACAACGATTCGTTGCACGACAGTTGAATCAAAGCGTCGGCATGAGCCAGCACGGCATGTTTTTTCGCACACGGAAGCACTCCGAGGTCCAAAGCCCATTTCGCTTTCGCAACCGAAATCGGCCCACTCCCCACAAAGACAAACTTCCACCGACCCGGATGCGCCGCTTGATATCTTTCGGCCCACTCAAGCAACTGCGGCAAATGTTTCTCTTCGACGTACCGCCCGCAGTAAACCAAATATCGCGCATCGTTGAGTTCGCGGGGCAGGTCCATGCTCGTGTTCGTTTCTTCCAAGAACGTACCAATGACTTCCGCATTCGGATGATTAAAACCGAGTTCCGCCTGCGCAAAATTCGCTTCGGACTGACTGTGAAAAAGAAGGCCACCAACGTCGCGATACACTCGATGCCAAATATCCCAATACGCCTGCGCTTCGTCATGAAAACACGGCACCAAAAGCGTCTTCTTCGGACACGCTCTCGCAACATCCACGCTCAACTGCGAAAGATACGGCCCAACAAGCACAGCCGCAAAAGCCTCTTCGCGCGTCCGCAGAGCCTCCGCCAACGAAGCCGACGAGGATAACGCCCCGATGTACCGTTCTTGATCTTGTGCGGAATCAAATCGCGAGTGTCGAATCGCCTGCGAGAATCGTTGCAAGACCTCCGAATCACCCGACTCAGTCGGAAAGAACGAAACGCAACACCCACGAAACTCTTCGGACTCCTTCCCCTTCGGTTTTCCCGCCACGAAGACTTCCAATCGCCGACCGTTTGCCGCCAACGAACGAGCAATGGTCTTCAACGAGTTCGCCACGCCATTCACCACCGAGCTATTGTCGATCACGACAGCGATCGTGTCAGAACTCGGTCGTTCGTCTACCACACCGACCCGAAGCGCAGGCGAGGACCGGAGCGAAGCGGGAAACACAACTTCCGGCGTTGTTGAATTTGGGTGGTTTTCGACAAGCCTGAAATGCGAGCGAGGGACTTCGCCTGAAGCGGGAAATTCTGCTTTAGGCCGATTATCTGAGCACGAATTATGAACAACGCCTGAAGCATTGTTCCCCGCCTCGCTCAGATCCTCGCTTGCGCTTCGAGTTGGTATCAAGCAGTCACTCTCGCTTGGGCCTTGTAACGAATCAAACCGTGGCTTCCTCAGACGCAACAACACATCCGCGAGGTCTCCCGCCTCGTTCAACCGAAACGTCAATCCATTATTCGCGATCGTCCCCGAAATCGCGGTCGCCCTCGCTCCCACGACCGGCAATCCAAAGTGCATGGCCTCCACGAGCGGGATACAAAAGCTCTCCCACTCCGAAGCGGTGACAAAAACATCACTTCCGCAAAACGCATCGTAGAGCGGAGTGCCAACCAGTTGCCCAAGAACATGAACTCGCCCCGACAATTCGAACTCCGCAGCCAAGTCGTTGACCTTTGTGAGTTCCTGTCGATACAGGTCGGAAGTGTCACCTACCAAAACCAAATGAGCGTCGTCGCTAGCTCCGACCAAAACCTTGAGCGATTCCACGAGCAAAGGAACACGTTTGTTCGGCGCAAAACGCCCCACGTATAAAAGGACACGTTGATCGCGAAACCCAAAGCGTTGACGAAATCGCCGGCGAGACTCTTCACGATCAACGTTGGGCAAATCAATCGCATACCGGACCTTCCAAATCCGCTCCGACGGTATGCCGAAGCGTTTCAATTCATTCGTCGTGAAGTCGCTGTGGGTCAAAATCGCATCCGCCAACCAAAGCAATTCGCGACGTCGCACCCCTCGTTTCAAAGCCTGGTTATTGTGCTTCCCCCAAAGGTCCGGGGGCGTCACGCCATGATAATCCACCAATATCTTCGGCTTCGACCCAACGAGCCGCGGGAGACAATCGAGCAATTCGTAGTGCTGACCGTACTGTGCGATCACCAAATCGGACGACTTGAGATATTCCAAGTCCCCGGTCACCAAATTCCCTTCGGCGGCGACGTGCACGCAACTTTTGAGATCAGGATGAAGCAGTTGGTGTTGTTGGACGTACACCCGAATGGCAGAGCCTCGTTCGCGGAAGTAGTTGGCTTTCGAGACGACTTGGTGACCAATGGCGTCGCCTTGCCTGGCATTAAAACTCAAGAGGCTGATTTGCACGGTGCGCTCCCTCGCATCCGGTCGATTTTTGGTAAAACAGGTAAGCAAGATAGCAATTCCGAAAACTCCGGACAATCCCGGATCTGAGGCGTGGATGATTCCCACAACTTCGAATCCTACGTTCGGCATATTTCCGACTACTGACGTAGCCGTTGCTGGTCGATCAGTTTACAAAACACCCATCACAATTTGGAATGGGCCCGAGATGACGGTACGTTGTCACTCAAAGCAAACCGAAACGCGAGGCATCGATGCGAGTTACAAACTATGAACACGCCGGAGGGGCTTTCGCCGATTCGACCACGTTGCGGAACCTGTTGGCGTTTGCCGGAGTGACCAATCCACACACCAACGAACCGTTCTCCGAGGCTTTGTGTTTTGGCATCGCAGGCGGAATCGGCGCTGGGTATTCCTATTGTCCGTCGATCGTTCGACACGGCATGGGAACCGGGCTTCACGTCGTCGGACGCTATAAGGCAATGGCCACCGACGCGAGTTGGTATCAAGAATTCTGCGACCGGCTGGGACTGGAAACTCACGTCACCGAAACGGCGGCCAAGAAAAAAGCGTATCACAATCTCCTTGCGGAACTGGAGCAAGGCCTTCCCACTGTCGTCTGGTGCTCGCGCCCCAAGGTCCCGTTCGTGTTGAATGCCCACGACGCCTGCGCCGGATTCATGTGCCAGTTCATCGTTCACGGAGTGGATGAAGAACAAAATGTCGCGTTCGTCAGCGACCGAGCCCCGACCGAATGGACTCTGTCTCTCGAAGACCTTGGCGAAGCCCGAGCCGGCGTTTGCAGCCACAAGAACCGCACCCTCACCATCCACCCAAGCGGCGACGTATCCTACGAACAACTTCAATCCGCCGTGACGTCTGGTATCCAAGCGTGCGCCGAGTACATGCTTCAGGGCCGAATCGGAACGTTCACGCTCGCCGGATTGGACAAGTGGTCGAAGCTCGTGGACAACGCCAAGAACAAGGACGGCTGGCTCAAGGTCTACCATAACGGGTTAATGTACCAGGCCCTCCGCGACGTGTACGTTTCGATCGAAACGATAAGCTCTGGCGGTGGCCTCCATCGAGACCTGTATCACGATTTCCTCGTCGAGGCCGCCGCCATTCTCGAGAACCCAACGCTCGAAGAACTCGCAGGCGGTTACCAAATGCTTCACGACCGCTGGAAAGAACTCGCCGAGAGCGCCCTCCCCGACCACATCAAGCCGTTCAAGACGGCCAAGGGACTGATCGCCAAGCGGGCCAAGATATACGCCGACCAGGGAGCCAAGGGCGAAAAAACGATCGAGGCCACGACGAAGAAATTGATCGCCCTGGAAGCCGACATTCAAAAGGATTTTCCGCTCTCGGAAGAAGACACACACAGCATCCTCGGCGACTTGAAAGAGCAAATCACTTTCGTGCGCAACGAAGAGACCGACCACGCCGAAGGCTTACTCGCTGCCGTCGCCTCAGAAGCGAAACTGTAGTCGGCACACACCGTGTGCCGTTGTCTTGGTTTTTGGGAGTGTCGCCTTTCTTGGGTTTGGAGTGTCGCCTTTCGCTCTGCGAAAGGACGCCTGCCTTTGTTTTTGTTTTGGATCGCGGTAGCACGCTGCCGCTTTGATCATTCTCTTGCCTCTCGTCTCTTGTCTCTTGCCCCTCGTATCCTGAAACTTCCTGGACACCCGCTACACGGCCGTAGAAAATGACGAACTTGAGGACAACTACGCTCTATTTCTCCCCATCGTCACCAGGAACGCCACTATGAAACTGGGATTAATCAATTCCGCCTGGGCTCAGGCTGGACAAGACACGGCCTATGGCATCAAGATGACCAAAGAAATCGGCTTCGACACCATCGACATCTTCGCCGATCCGTTGGAAATCGACATCAAGGAACGTCGACTCATCAAACGCGAATGCGACGCCGCGGGGTTGCCCATCGTCAGCATCGCCTGCGTGGCCGTGGGGTTGATCGACTTCAACCCAAGCGTCCAACGATTCCATCTCGACCGCTGCTACGAATATTTGGATTTGTGCTACGAATACGAAGCGAAGAACTTGCTTTTGGTGATCGGAGAATATATCTGGCAAAAAGAAGTCATCCCGCCAGAAGAGCAATGGAGAACAGGCGTCGCCAACGTTCGCGAGTTGGGCGAGTATGCCCAGGAACTGGGACTTGAGATTGCATTGGAACTTGAGCCTTTCAAACTCTCTCTGATCAACGACGTCGATACCATGGCCCGGTTCCTCGATGACGTCGACCATCCCGCCGTGAAGGCCAACATCGACATCTCACATCTACACCTCGCCAACACTCCAGCCGAGGAAATCAAACGCCTCAAAGGCAAGACTATCCACGTCCACCTGAGCGACTGTGATGGAAAAGTCCACGGAGACTTGCCACCTGGTCGTGGCGTCGTGGACTTCGCTCCGTACCTCAAAGAAATCAAAGACCTCGGCATCGATGACGCCAGCATCAGCATCGAATTGGAGTATTCGCCCGAGCCAGACAAGATCGTTGAGTGGGTGAAGGAAGCGTACGAAAAGACTGCCCAGTTAATGGCAGAGTCGGGACTGCGATCCTGACAAGACACGACTTGGGATCAAGACTCGGGCATTGTCTCTGCGTTCATCATCAATAATTCATACATAATTTGTCAAGGAGCCCATTGATCGTATCATTGGCCGAAGGCCATCATCAGCGTAGCCGGGTGCGTAAAACGCGATTTCTTTGGTACACGCGGCTCGCTTGTACCGTGGCTCGACTGAATTTTCTTTGGTGCACGCGGCTCGCGTATACCTACGACAAAATCAACAACTGGACAGATATAAATTTCGCGTTCCACGCCCCAGGAACCCGTGAAAGCCAACTTCAAAGAAATTCTCCATTGCCAACCCTGCTTTTGTATTCCAGATCACAGAATTCCCAAGCCCTTCCTCCAAGGATATATATATATTTTGATCCGCATTAATCCGGTGGCGCGAGTAAAACCGGAGGCGCTTCCCGAACAACCGTTTTTCGATTGCCCTGCTGACTGTTCGGATCGGTGGCCGGAGCAGTTGGGGTTGCGGGTTGAGGAACCGGAGTGATTTTGTTGAGAGGACCTACCGGACCTGGAGGAGCCATCAAGGGCGCGAGCGGAGGCTCTCCGGTCTTTGGTTGAACAGGAATGACCGGACCTTTCGGGAGAGGTCGCGGGTAGTTGCCGGGTCCTTTCGGCGGAACCAAGACTTCGCTGGGTGGTGCTGTTTCCGACTTACCTTTTCCCCCGGACGGAGAAGAGATGACCACTTTCGGATCCTCACCCGTCGATTGTGCGTGATTGTTCGGATTCAGGCCCACGACGGTGAAGTACATTAGCGATGTTCTCGCCTGCCAGCGTACGCGAAAAGCCGGATCACGCAACGAAGCATGTGAAAGCGCCGATTTGGCCATCGGCGTCAGCGGACGAATCCGTCCAAGACTACGGGCCGCCTCGATTCGGACGGTGATGGCCTGATCCCCCCGAAGTGTTTGGACCAGAACAGGAATGATCTCGGGATATTTCGTTGCATCGAATTCGCGGAGTTGGGAGATGGCCGTTGCACGTTTGTAATAATTCGATTCCGTCTGGGCCTGAACGATCAACTGCGCGACACGATCTGAGGTCTGTTTCTGGGGCCGCCCTCGCCCAAATATACCGCCCTGTGTCACTACCACTGATGCGGTCAACACACTCAAAACAAGTCCGTATCGTATCCATTGCATCTCAGACCACTCCCCTGATGTGAAATCGCGGCACTATTGTGATGCGCGAGATTGGGCGAGTTCCATAACTTTCTCTTTTCTATGTTATCGACACCAATTTGCTCACTCACTTGCGGAAAATTACTCCTGATTCGCGAGAGATGGCAGCACCCTTCGGGACCATCGATCCAGTCCGTTTTTCTTACCCATTCTTTGGAATCCCATGAAGAGTACCCAAGGGATGACTGTCGTGTTCGTAGGTACACGCGAGCCGCGTATACCTTTGTCTCTCTGGGTTCGCAACGACTTGAAAACGTAGGTCTGAAATTGTGTAGAAACGTATCAACCATTCAAAATTAAGCTTGATCCAAGAAAAAATATTTGTCTTGAAAAAATAGCTTTCTTTATTTGCTTTTTGTCAACTCTAACGACTATCTTGATGAATACAGTTCATTTCCTCTCCGGCTATCCTTGTCTGGGATAATTTCATTCCCCATGTTATGGAGTACGTCCGTATGCTGTTGATCGAAGTCCTCGAAGACCGCAATCTTCTTTCTGCAAGCGGCCTTGGTCCTGTCTCGCTGCCGCCGCTCGATGTTGGCAGCGGCGAAGGAATCACTATTCTCTCACGCGGCAACAACAGTTGGAACACAGCCCTCGACCTTGGCACCATCACGGCAACCACATCGACAACCGACGACGTTGGCTTCGACGACGGGATCGATTTCTATGAGTTCCGAATCGCAAGCCAAACGAACGTCAGGCTCGACTTGACGGGCCTGAGTGCCGACATCGATCTGTACCTTTATCGCGGCAACCGTCGGTATTTGGCAGCCTCCACCAACGCCGGTAGTCAGTCCGAGCGGCTCGAAGGAACCCTCTCTCCGGGAACCTATTACGCCATCGTTTACCCGTGGGGCGGGGCCAGGAGTGACTACGACTTGTCCATCAGCGTTCCTCGAACGGACACCGCCGGCAACTCCTTTGGAGCGGCTCGCAATCTGGGGTCCCTCGAAGGTACATCGAGCGTCGAAGAATATCTCGATGGAGCTGACGTCGACGATTACTACCGCTTCGACCTGGCCGAAGATTCGGTCGCCACGTTCACCCTCACGGGATTAACCGCCGATGTGGACGTCGGCCTCTACGACGCAAGCGGGACCCTCATCGATAGCTCGATCAACACTGGCAACTCCGACGAACGCATCGATGCCGAACTCGCTGCCGGGACCTACTATCTCCGCGCCAACCTCTGGGAGACTTCCGGGGCCAGTGACTATGACTTGTCATTCGACATAGAATTTATCCTGCCCGAAGATAACGTCGGCAACACGTTCAATACAGCCCAAGACCTCGGTTCCGTCGATGGAACAGTCCAGTTCAGTGAGGACGTCGGAGCAGGTAACGACTCGGCGGACTATTTTCGGTTTGATGTGGCCCGACGAGCCGACACAACAATCACGCTCGCCGGTTTGAGCCAGGACATCGACCTCTATCTTTTTGATGGCAATCAGAACCTCATCACATATTCTTGGAACGGCGGTTCCACGACCGAACAGATTACAAGAACACTCGAAGCCGGAACTTACTACATCAACGTATCTCCGTGGAACGGAGCCGAGAGCAGTTACACTCTCACCGTCACGGCACAACTCGAAGACGAGAACGATGGCAGTAACGGAGTCACGCCGTTTGCCCCGGTCTCCGACTCCGGTCACTATTGGAACATCAATGCCGTCAATGCTCCGGAAGCCTGGGCTCAGGGCCACACCGGTCAAGGAATCGTCGTTGCAATCGTGGACACCGGTGTCGATCTCGACCATCCCGAGTTTGCGGGCCGCATTTGGGTCAATCAGGGAGAGACGCCCGGCAATGGCATCGACGACGACGGGAATGGTTACATCGATGACGTGAACGGTTATGACTTTGCAGGCAACGACAATAACCCGGATGATCAGAACGGACACGGCACCCACGTCGCCGGCATAGTTGCCGCGAGCTTGGGCGGAATCGAAGGCGTCGCTCCCGGCGCCACAATCATGCCCGTCCAGGTCCTCGGTGCCAACGGTTCGGGGTCTTCTCTCGGAGTGGCCAACGGAATCTTGTACGCTGCCCGAAACGGCGCCGACGTCATTAACCTAAGCCTGGGCAGTTCCGTCGGCGACAGTCGAATCGCCAACGCCATCGCCCAAGCCGAGGCCCTTGGCGCCATCGTCGTCGCGGCCTCCGGGAACGAAGGGGCGAGCCAACCTGGTTATCCGGCTCGTTACAGCAACCAAATCACCGGGCTGTTGTCCGTTGGCTCGCACACCCAAAGCAATTTCCGATCGAGCTTCAGTAACCAGGTTGGCTCAAGCGGAGCTGTCCAAGTAGACGCTCCCGGATCCAGCATCTCAAGTGCCTGGCGAAATGGCGGCTACGTCACCATCAGCGGAACAAGCATGGCCACGCCTCACGTCGCGGGCTTGGCGGCCTTGATCCTCTCGGCCAACGACGACCTGTTGCCCGCTCAAGTTCGTCAACTCATCGTCAACGGTGCCGACCGAACGATCAACAACTCCGACTCCGAGGGTGGCGTCAACGCAGCATGGAGCGTCGCGGCCGCTCTGGTCACGACCCGAGGCGGATTTGTTCCCAATTACGGAGGCAGCGGCGGTAGCAGCGGAGGCACTGTCGGGGGTTCTTCGATCGACCTCGCACCTACTGGAACTTCACAAACTCTCGCCGCAGCCGCAGCGACAACGTTGACGAACAACGCGGAAGAAAGGGACGAGGTCGTCTCGGTCGTGGCCTCCACCGTGGACGTCACGACAATAGCGGTGCCCTCCACGAACGAAGAGTCCGCCGAAGAAGACGAAACGGTCGTAATAACATTCGAAGTAACTCCTCCCGAAGAAACCGAGGCCATCGACGCATTGTTCATTCTCTAAGACTTCGAACTTCCTATGTAAACGATCCGACCGGAACGTCGGAGCCACAACGAGTCAGACTCATATGTCTGCCTCGTTTTTTTCGTGCTATGCTTGCGAAGAATCCCGT
>CAYYUU010000169.1:0-3484 GCA_964474955.1 uncultured Alcaligenaceae bacterium
AAAGGGAGGCTGGGGGACCGAGCGACGTTGGTGCGGCTCTGTCTTTTCGATTTTGGTATTGGTGTTGGTCACAAGCCTGAAGCGCGAGCGAAGCCCAAAGACAAATCCCTTCGAGTTTTCGACAAGCCTGAGGCGCGAGCGAAGGATCCTTCCTTGGTTATCGCTCGCGCCTCAGGCTTGTCGAAAATATTCCAAAATACTCGGTGTCGTCCGGCTGGCTCATCGCACGAGGATGTCTGGACGCGTGAACTCGGCTCCCTGGATACGCAGTTTCTTCAGTGGCCAGTTCTCGGCGATGGTCAACGTTCTTGGTCCATCCTGGTTGACCAAAAAAGTATCACAACTCAACGCAGAACGCACACTGGCTCGCCACGTGACGGCGGCGTGTGCCGGTAACAGTTCCTCTGTCGAAGGAGTCAGAGGCAGTTCCACGAGAGACCGTCCTGTGATGTGTCCTTGTGGGGAGAGTCGCCACTCGTGCTCGGCACCCGACGAAAGATAAACCCGCCGGGCCGTTTTCAAGATTTGCTTCGGGACGGCGTCCGGCCAAGTGCTCGCCACGTACGTTGCCGACACGCGACAAGCAGCGGTGTGTTCTTTCCGCAGCTGCTCAGGGATTGTGCCGAATGCTACTGTGCGGCTCGCCATGGCACACAAGCCATACTTTTGGGCCGCGGCCAGTACGACGCAATAGGAATTGACGGGCGTGGGAGTGAAACCGCCTTGACGATATCTGTGAGAGCGACCATCGACGAGAACGGTCAGCACCAGAGGGATGACTCCGCGGTGGATCAAACGGTGACTCAGCTGACCCGCGATTTCCCTTTCTGTCTCGCCGGGTTGGAGCGTTCGACAAGCCGCTTCCACGGCGTGGCCGACGATCTTGCCGAGCGCTCGATAGCATGCCTCTTCGTAGGGAGCCAAATGACGGCGAATTTGACCGAGTTGTTGGCTCACGTCTTTGGCCTGTCCGAACGGAACGTCGCAGGCCACCCGTCGGCCCGCGCAAAGTTCTCGCAACAGCTGATCGCGACTCGTTTGCCAGGGCCATTCCTTCAACAGAAAGCCGAGTTCGTCGAGTTCCTCGTCAAAAAGTCGCTGGGTATCGACATTGGAAGAAATCAGCCATCGATGATCGGCAGTACAAAAAAGCGCGGGAGCGGCGGCGGAATCGATCACTCCCCGTGCGAGTCCTCCGCTCGTCAGCCACCCAAAATTGCCCGGATGGAGCAACAACAATCCGTCGCACTCATTTTCCGCCAACAACCGAGCGACGATTTGTTGCTTGGCCTCGATGTCGGATCGACGGTCGCTTTGGGTTTGCAACTGGACCGTGGGATTTGGTTGCAGAGCCGGTAAGGAAATCTGTGTGGCTGACAGATCCATCTCGTTCATGCTGACCTCGCTACTACCGAGCAGATGATTTAGCACGACCCAGTTAGGCGTTTTGATCTTTTTCCCACGGAGGCAAGAAATCTCCGCGGGCATGTTGCTTGGCTTCTTCGATGTAGCCCCGGCAAATGCGTCGGGTTTCTTCCAACTCCTCCGGTCGAATCTCACGAACAACTTTTCCTGGCACTCCCAGCACGACCGAACGAGCAGGAATCTTGCGTCCTTCCGGAATCACAGTCCCGGCCGCGATCAAACACTCCTCACCGATCTCACAACCCGAAAGCAAAATCGCTCCCATGCCGATGAGCGTATCTTGCCCGACTACTTTGCCGTGAAGAATGGCTCCATGCCCTACCACCACGCCTTCTTGCAAAAGCATGTCCTCGCCTGAATCGGTGTGGACCAAACACCCGTCTTGGAGATTGACTCGCGGCTCCAAGGTGATCGTCGCAAGGTCGCCACGAATCACAGAGTTATACCAGATGTTGACGTCGGAGGAAAGCACTACGTTCCCCACAACAATCGCATTGGCGGCAACGAAGAAGTCGTTGATGGCTCGCATAAAGGCTCCTTTGGCGGAACAAATCCGTTCGTCCAATTATACGGCAGATTTTCGGGACGAATGTTATTGGTCTGTCGTTTCGGGGTTTGGAAAGTTGCTGTTCGCTCCGCGAAAAGTTTTCAACGACAACGCTGTTCGCTCCGCAAAAAGCAACGTTCCCAGACACCGCGCTACGTTCATCCGACCTTCCAAAGCAGCCGAAGACGGAAGAAATCCTTGACCTTCGAGAGTAACGTGGAGAGCATGGAGTGACGCTCGTGACCAGGTAGGCACACTCTCGTGTGCCGTAACACAACCCCGCAAACGGCATCCTGCATGGCCTCGGAAATCCCATCCCAGAGTTCCCCCGAATCCAGTGGCCCGTGGTACGCCGGAGTCACACGCTACCAGTGGATCGTCTTGACCATCGCGTCGGCAGGTTGGCTGTTCGACGTGTTCGAGGGACAGCTATTCGGCGCGTGCATGTACCACGCCCTCCGAGACTTGTTACCTAAAGAGACATTCGAAACATCGCGGGAATACTACATCAACTTGGGACTCAGCGCGTTCATGGTCGGGGCGGCAATCGGCGGCGTCTTATTCGGCGCAATCGCCGACGTTTGGAGCCGCAAGTGGACGATGGCCATCACGATTCTCTGGTACTCCCTCTTTACGGGCGTCACGGTGTTCGTGAACAACGTCGAATCCTTGATCGTTCTGCGTTTGCTCGTCGGGATGGGAGTCGGCGGCGAATGGGCCGTTGCTGCCGCCTTGGTCGCCGAAGTGTTTCCGCAAAGAGCGAGGCCGATTGCGTCGGGCATCTTTCATGCATCGTCGGTACTCGGAACCTACATGGCGGTTGGGGCAGCGTTGTTGGTGCCGATCTTGTCTTGGCGTTACGGATTTGCTCTCGGAGTCATTCCGGCAATCTTGGTGTTGTTCGTGCGACTTTTCATGCAAGAGCCAGACAAGGCCAAAGCACAAGAGCCCGCGTCGGACGCGCCTGACACATCGGCAACCGCGACGGCCACAACGCAAACGGGCCCCGCATCGCAGGCGATACCGGAGAAGAAACAAGGTTTCGGTGCGATATCGACGCTGATCACCGAGCCAAAGCTCCTTTCCCGGACACTTTTGGCGACCATTCTCGCGACCATCGGGTTAGTCACATTTTGGGGCGTTCACTTCCGTGGGCGCGACCTCGTCCGGCACGCAAGCGCCTTGCCCCAGAAACCTCGCATCGCGGAGGCCGAAGCGAGAGCCAAGGCGACGATCATTGCCCAGACCCTCGGTGCCCAAACGCTTTGCACGACCGGAGGTCCGTTGGCCGGAACGGCCCCGGTGCTCGTCACTTCGGAAGCCGTTTCCCAGGTCGTGGAGCAGGAGAAAAAAGGCGTCGAGCAAAAAGTCACGTGGGACGGAAGTCTCGGATGGTTCTTGCTCACCACGGGAGGGGGCATCGGGTTATTGACGTTCGCCCCGGTGAGCCAGAGGATCGGAAGGCGGCCCGCCTTCATTTTGTTCCATGTCGGGGCGTTCGTTGTGACGTTC
>CAYYUU010000169.1:3494-10124 GCA_964474955.1 uncultured Alcaligenaceae bacterium
CGTGGCGTACCTGCTTTCGGATTCGCTGATTGGACTCTGGCTCTTCATGCCCATCTTCGGATTCTTCACTCTGGCGATGCACGCCGGATACGCCGTCTATTTCCCTGAATTATTTCCGACGCGCGTTCGTGGAGCCGGCGTTGGTTTTTCGTTCAACGTCAGCAAACTGGCGACCGCACCGGCGTTGTTGTTCTTTGCCTGGTTGCAAGCCGGGAGTTTGTCATTGACGTTTGCCCAGGCCGTCCTCGTGCTTGGTTGTTTGTTTTTACTTGGAGTTGTGCTCGCGTTATTGACCCCGGAAACGCGAGGACAACCACTACCAGAATGAGGGTTGAGGAAAAATGGTGTTGAATTGTTGATTTTTGTTTTAGCCACGGAGTGGCGACATATCATAGACGTGGCCGTAAAGCCGCGGAAATGGAGCCGACATATCCCATACGCCGGCCCACGCCTACGGTCTGCCGCCACTCCACGGCTCAAAAAATACCATTCTCTCAATCCTCAACACTCAACCAACCGCTTCCCACCCAAGGAGTTTCCTCGAATGCAAAAGAACCACCTGTTGCTCGCCCTGCTACTTGCGATCACACCCTTGATGCTCGCAATTCCGTTGCCTGCAAGTTCCAGTTCTCCGTCGACTTCCCCTCAGACCGAGGGCAAGAAAAAACCACCGCGGAAAGTATCTCTTAACATCAAGGATGGAAAAGTCGAATTCTTGACCAACGGCAAAGTGGCTTCGATCTACCACACCAAGGGGCAACCGAAGCCGATTCTTTGGCCCGTCTTCGGGCCAAACGGTGAGAAGATGACTCGTTCGTATCCCATGATAAAAGGTGTGAAGGGCGAAGCCGCGGACCACATCCACCACCGCTCGGTTTGGTTCACGTACGGGGATGTGATTCCCAAGGGCATTCCGATCAAGCAGAAAATCCGTGGCGTCGAAGGCGTCGATTTCTGGTCCGAGCGAAATGGGGCCGGCAAAATCATCTGCACGAAGGTCGAGAAAGGCCCGAGTGGTCCGAACTGGGTGAGCATCAAGACTCATAACGAATGGCAAATGGCCGACGGCAAGAAGATCATGGACGAAGACCGTACCGTCGTCTTCTACGACTTCGGCGTTGCTCGACTTTATGTGTTCATCATTCGTCTGCACGCGACCGTTTGTGACATCATTTTCGGCGACACCAAAGAGGGCGCGATGGGGGCTCGCGTGAGCCATCTCCTCCGCGAAGACCGAAAGGGCGGCAAGATCCAAAACGCCAAAGGGAAAAAGGGAGCGAGCGCTTGTTGGGGACGTCGTGCCGACTGGTGCGACTACTCCGGCGAGATCAACGGCAACCCCGTCGGAATTGCTATCTTCGACGACAAGAACAACAAGTATCGTTCGTGTTTTCACGTCCGCAACTACGGTTTGATGGCGGCCAACCCATTCGGACGAACTCGATCTCGTTTTCCCGACGCGAAAAAAATTAAGGAGCGAGTCGAGTTGCCGAAAGGAGAATCGATGACCCTACGGTATGGCGTGCTCGTCCACCCAGGTGGCACCAAGGAGGGCCAAGTCGCTGAGTATTACGACCGCTTCTTGAAGTCTCGCAAGCGTGAGTTAAAGTAACAATCGATCCGGTTCGATCGACGAATTCCGAGCGTTCTTCCGGTCTTGCTACTTTTCGGGAGCAACTCTCGGAACTCGTGTTCCCACTCCACCGTTCGCTGCTTTTTGACAAAGGGCACGCACGTATGAAATTTGCCGCCATCATTGAGTACTGCCAGGACAAAGAAAAAATCGCGAGTATCCGCCCGACCCACCGCGAATATCTCAAAAAACTCCTCGCCGAAGGAAAACTCGTCGTCTCCGGACCCATCACCGACGACAGCGGGGCGTTGATCGTTTACGAAGCGAAAGACCACGACGAAGCCGAATCCCTCCTGCAAGCCGACCCATTCCACCAGAACAACATTTTCCTCTCTTACGAAATCCGTCCGTGGAAGATCGTCATGAGCAATCACGATCTTGTGCCGACGGGAGAGTAACTCTCGGAAGTTGGAACAGGAAAAGAAAGATAGGAGGGGAAAGAATCGAGGTCGAGAGATTTTGTTTTTTGGCCGAACGCCAAGCTCATCGTAGCCTGGTCAGAATGGCCAGAACGAAGAGGAATCGATCTCTTTCCTGGCCCTTTTCCCTTTTGCCTTCCACCTTTTTTTTTCCCTTCCGACTTCCACCTTCCACCTCTCTTTTCCCCTTCCAACTTCCACTTGAGTTCGATGAGACGATCATCATACGGATGACTACATTGGTCCCTGAGGCCGAAAGAAATAGCTCACACACGGAGGTCGTACCATGCAAATCGAAAACGTCACCTTTTTCAGCGACGGACTCAGACTCGGAGGCTCGTTCTACCTTCCCGACGACTTCGACAAGTCCGTCCAACATCCTTTGATCATCCCTTGTTCGGGATTCACGGGACTCCGGAATATTCATCCCGAACGGTTCGCCAGATACCTGACGAGACACGGATATCTTTGTTTCTCGTTCGACTATCGTGGTTTCGGCGACAGCGAAGGTATTCGTCGTCGCGTCATCCTCGAAGAACAAGTTCGAGACGTTTTGCACGCCGTTGGTTATGTCGAAGCCGACGAACGGGTGAATCCCGACCGGATCATCCTGCTCGGTTGGGGTATGGGAGCCGGAGTCGTGTTGGATGCTGCGAGGGAGGTACTCGGCGTGGTCGGTTTGGTCGCCATCAACGGATTCTACTCGGGCAAACGAGTTCAACAATCTCACCACAACACGAAGGGCTTCTTCGAATTCCGGGACCGAGTTCGAGCCGATTACCAGCACCGGGCCCGGTCAGGGCAAATCCGCTGGGATGATCCGTTCTTTTATTACCCTCTCGATCCGGAATCGCGGCAGTACGTTGAGGAGGTCCTCCGCAAACAACCTGGCTACGACGTCGAAACGTATTCGGGGGAACTGGCCGATTCGTTGCTGCGATGGTATCCGGAAGCTCACGCAGCGTACATGCGCACGCCGTTGTTTCTGGCTCACGGAACCAAGAACGCACTCCACCCGCCGACCGAAGCCGAAGCCCTCTTTTCGGCCTACGGCGGACCGAAACAACTCTACTGGATCGAGGACGTAGGACACACCGAATGGATGTTCGACGACAACGAACATTTCTTGAATCTCAACAAACGGCTCGTCGCGTGGCTTGGGCGGTTGCTCGAGAGCCTATAAGGATCGACCCTTCATACGGAACGGCGCTAACTCTTTCCGGAGCATTCGATGGGCAAGAAACAAGTCCCCGAAGACTCGTCTTTGATCACGACCTCCCCAGAGATGGCGTCGTTCCTGCAGAACATCCGTAACCATCGGCTCGATGATGCTCCGCGTTTGATCTTCGCCGATTGGCTCGAAGAAAAAGGCGATCCGCGGGCTGAGTTGGTGCGCATATCGTGTCAACTACAAGACACGGAAATTTACCACGAGAGATATCCGGAACTCTATCGTCGGCGCGAAGAATTGATCGAGCCCTTGTATCGGGCGTGGTTTGGTGCCGACCGAGACAGGCTCACTTAGGATATGCGGTACGAGCGCGGACTAGCGACTCTGATGCCGGAGGACCGAGCCGCATTTGAACGGAAACGAGTCCAATCTTTTTTGGCGAGCGATGCGGGCGGGTGGATCGATACATTGCAATTTCGCAAAGGAATAGGTCCCAAAGGGCTTGAGCAACTCGTTCAAAAGGAGTACCTCGCGAACTTCACCGGCTTGTTGTTAGGCGGAATTTCGCTCTGGGATGACGCAGTCGTCACACTCGCGAACTCCCCAAACGTCCGCTCGATACAACTCCTGGATTTGAGTGGGTGTAAGATCAAAGGGCTGGGAGTTGAGGCTCTCGCAAATTCCCCGCACTTACGAAACTTGCAAGAGTTGCGATTGGCGGGGAGTTCGGTCCAAAATGGCCATATTGAACAACTGGCGGACTCCCCGAATGCTTCCAACTTGGTCGCCCTCAATCTGATGGAGTGCAATCTGCGCCGCGGAGCCGTCAAAGCGTTGACCAAGTCCAAACGGCTGGAAAAGCTCCAGCGACTCAACCTCCACAACAACAACATCGGTGACAACGCCCTGACAGACATCACAGAGGCAACTTGGGTTTCTCAACTCCGTGACCTCGACGTGGGCGGTCGTCAATTCTCTCCCGACTCGACAGCCCTGCGAACAATATTCGAGTTGCCCTACCTCAAGTCACTTAATCTTCGCTCCTTCCGTTTGGAGAGGAAGGAGGTCGCAGACGCCTTTGCGTCCATGAACTTGCCGGAGCTGGAACTGTTGGATTTGGGCGGGGCAAAACTCCACCCGACGCTTCTGGACCGCTTGTCCACCTCGGCCAACGTTCCCAAGTTGAAAGTGTTGATGTTGTCTGGTGACGAAGCTCAACTCTCGTCACTCCTCGAATCAAACTTGTTCCAGCAATTGGAAGTGTTGTCTTTCCCCCCCTTGAAATTAAAGCAAACCCTCGCGACGCTCACAAAGAATGCAGCGACAAGCCAACTCGCGGCGTTGAAGCTCAACTCTTGGTTCCTCGAAGAGAAAGCCGCTCGAACCTTGCTCGCGTCAAGTAACTTTCCGAATTTACGTTATCTTCACCTCGGAGCCATTCGCAGACACGGTTCAGCCGTCATCGAGGCACTCGCGACTTCTCCGCTCTTGGACCAACTCCAAGGCCTGTATTTGGATGACGCGGACGTTACCCAACAACTGGCGGAGGCCTTAATCGCTGCCCCTAATCTCTTGTACGCAGGTTCGCGTTTTGACGGTCTCGCTCATTGGTCTCAGATGATCGAAATAGATTTGTTTCAGGAGTTGATGGAACGATTTCCCACTTTCATCAGCGGTTATGATTCAATCTTGCCGTATTACTTGCACCCGACCTATCTCTGACTCGCTGCCCTTCAGGCTCCCGACCTAATTGCGCCAAGCCCCCTGAGATTCTCTCGACACGATACACACTCACCAACTTCCCGGTCCACACTTTCCGGAGTCGAAACCTCGAATCTTTCTGAAGTCGTGCGAACGCAACAAGCTCTTCATGCTTGAACGTATCCCGCATGAGTAACCACGAGCCTTGACCGAGTTGGTCGTGGTCCCCGTCGAGCGGTCTCGGATTCTCCGGCGAGAACGGCTCGCTGATCAATGGTTGGTACTCCGCTTTTAAGTCACGCAGATACCACGTGTGTTGCCACGCGCTCCCGACAACTTTCTCCCCGGCACTCCGATTGTTTCGGAGTGCGGCCAGCGCATTCATCGTGGCCTCACGAGGCCAGGGTTCGACGACTCGCCAACTCGAATAACCAATGGGTATCAATATCAACGTCGCGATGATCCCGACAAACGCTCGCGCATTCCACGCTCGTAAACCAAAGCGAATTGTTCGCGAATCCTCTCGTGTTTGGGAGAGCATCCGCCCACTCCACGACAAAACGCAATGCAATCCGAATCCGGCCAACATCAACACATTCGGAGCGGCAAACGCAACGACTCGACTCGGACCGATGGGATATTTTCCGATCAACCACGCGCACGCCAACAGGCCCACCGGGAACAACAACGCGCCAAGAATCGCTCGTTTCCCAGTTTTCCAAAGTTGAAACGCTCCCACCACGACAAAGGGCACAAGGAGATTTCCAACAGGCTCGCACCCGTACCTCGCGACTTCCGTCAACCGCAGCAACAACGTCGGCAACACCATCCACGGCTCTGACCAATCGGGAAGCCACCGCGACCAGTGGTCCACCAAGTACGGACAACGTTGAGCGTGAATCGGCCCCAACAGCAACAACAAGAACCCACCACCGAGAGCCATTACAAACACTAGATACGCGAGAGCACTTTTCGTAGGGTGGGGCAAGCGCAGCGAAGGCTCACTATTTCCCTTCAGCAACAACGCGAGCGCAACTCCCCCAAGAACGAAGCAAGCCGGAAAGGACAAAAAAAGCAAGAATGGAGCCAAGGCCGCATATAAAAAACACTCTCGCGCCAACAACGAACGCGAACCGTTTCGCTCGCGTTCGCGGCACCACGCAAACGTTGTGATCACGAACGCGCTGACAAACACATCGATTGCATATGGCTTCGCCTCGCAAGCATGCCAAAGGAGTCGATCTGAAAAGCCGAACAACAACGTCGCAAGGATTGCGGGCCAGTAGCCAAAAACTTTTCGAGAGGTGAACGCGACGAACACCAGCGCGAGACAACTCCCTAGAAACGGAAGCAACCGCATCGCGAATGTGGTCTCGCCGAGCGTGAGCGAGATTACTTTTTCGACCCAAAGAAAAAACGGTGGCGCTGCTTCGGCGTAGAACAACGGCCCAAGATGCTCGGCGAACGTCTTCTCCGTGACGTTTAGCAACAAAGCGGCTTCGTCGTGCCAAACAACGGGATTTCGAACGTAGTGATACCCACGCAATCCCAATCCCAAAGCCAACACAATCCAAAGCCAGACGTCCTTGCGTCGCATGGAAATTTGTCCTCCTTGACAAGCATTTCCTGTGAGGCCCGTTGATACCACTTCTCACGCTTTCAGGACAATAGGAAGACGGGAACGGCTTTGTATTTTAATGCTCTTG
>CAYYUU010000170.1:0-10075 GCA_964474955.1 uncultured Alcaligenaceae bacterium
AATTTCGCCAAACTCCCGCCCGTCCTACGACTCCAAGCCTACATCCCATATATCACCCACATGGACGATGAAATTGCCACGGATGCATTTTTGGAGTTCGCGAAAGCCAGCGACAAGGAAGTCAGCCAGGTAGCGAACCGACTGCCTGCGGACACGTTGCGAACCCTGTTGACCGCAAAATCAACTCCGCCAGATCGGATCAACCTGTATGCGTTCCTGCTCGGAGCCGCGGGAGAGGAGAAAGATGCCGAGTTGCTTTGCAAAATGATCGACCATCCCACGGCGCGAACGCGGGGAGCCATGCACGGGTTGCTGTCGGGGTACATCGCAATGCAACCAAGAGAAGGATGGCGGCTCGTCTACTCGATCTTGAGCAATCCGAAGAAACGCTACTCCACAAAATATTCGACGGCCCAGGTGTTGCGGTTCTATCATGGCATCGACGCGAAAACGTACCGCCCCTACATCCTGCATGGGTTGAAGATCATCCTTGCCGATCCCGATCTTGCGGACGTCGCGATCGGGGATTTACAACGGTGGAAGATGTGGGATCTGACCAAAGAAGTGTTGGCGCAGTATGACAACAAGAGCCACGCGTCTCCGTTGATTCGACGCGGCATCATCCGCTACGCCCTTTCGTGTCGAGATCCGCTGGCGCGAAGTTTTCTGCAGCGAGTCGAACGCGAAGAGCCAAGATTGGTCGCAGACGTGAGAAAAAGTATGCAGTGGGAAACAGGGACACCAACCCCGCCGGGTTGAGAAAAGTGTTTTGGTGGCGGAACGTAGAGTAGGTTAGAACCTGTCCAAGAAATCAATGGACATGTGTTTAACCTGTCCTACGTTCGAACCAACAAAGCCACCTACGCATCATGCTCGTTTAGGTCATTCAACAACTCAGGAATACGCATCAATGGAACTGAAGACAAGTTTTGCCCCTCTCGCAGAAGTCAGCGCCGACTGGCTCGTGGTAGGCGTTTGGAAAGACAAATCGTTGCCTGCTCCGCTCAGTCAACTCGATGAAAAGCTTGGTGGTTTGCTTTCTCGGCTGGTCGAAGCGAAAGACGTATCCGGGAAGCCGAACGAAACCACGGCCCTCTACCAGTGCGACGGAATCGTGGCAAAGCGGCTGTTGGTCGTCGGGCTTGGGGAAGAATCCAAGGCCAGTGTTCGGGGAATCACTTCGGCGGCGAGTGCAGCCCTTCGTGCGATTACGGAAAAGGAAATTTCCGACGTTGCCGTCGCCATTCCTTCACCAGTCGGGGATCTGAATTGGTCGAGCATCGCGACGAGTCTGGCCTTTGGGGCTTCGCAAGGAACAGTCGGCCCGTGGATCCGACAGAGCAAACCCGAACGTTATTCACGAAATACGATCACATTTGTGGCCCCGACCGACACACCGCAAGACGAAATCCAAAAAGCAGTCGAAGCTGGCTCACACATAGCGGCCGGGGCCGCGTTGACGCGGGAACTCGTCAACCTGCCTCCCTGCGACTTGTATCCCGAAACGTTCGCCGAAGAAGCCAAGGAAGTTGCTGCGGGTTTGAGTCTCGAATGCGAAATTTGGGACGAGGCCAAACTTCGGGACGAAAACATGGGGGCACTTCTCGGCGTGGCTCAAGGGTCGGAGAGACCTCCGCGACTTGTGATACTTCGGTACAAAGGCGGAGCCGGCAAAACTCTCGGGTTCGTCGGAAAAGGAGTGACTTTTGACAGCGGCGGACTTTCGTTGAAACCGAGCGACGGAATGCTCGACATGAAGTGCGACATGGCTGGGGCCGCGACGGTTCTTGGAGCCATACAAGTGATCGCCACCCGAAAACTGCCGGTGAACGTCATCGGCGTCATGCCACTTGTGGAAAACATGCCAAGTGGCAAGGCTCTCAAACTCGGCGACGTCCTCCACGCCCGCAACAGCAAGACCATCGAAATTCACAACACCGACGCCGAAGGCCGTCTGATCCTCGCCGATGCCCTCGCCTACACCGTCGAGCAAAAGGTCGATCACCTGGTCGACCTGGCCACCCTCACCGGAGCCTGCATGGTCGCCTTGGGGACGGAAGTAGTCGGCCTGATGAGCAACAACGAGGAATGGAGTCACGAAGTCAAAGGAGCGGCGGACGAAGTCGGAGAGTACGTTTGGCCCCTGCCGATGTTCCCGCTCTACGGCGAAATGATCAAGAGTTCGGTGGCCGACATCAAGAACACAGGCGGCGTTCGCTGGGCCGGAGCAATCACCGCCGCCAAGTTATTGGAAGAGTTCGTCGGAGAGACGCCTTGGGTGCACCTTGATATTGCCGGTCCATCGTTCGCCGACAGTGAAAACGCCACGCGAGCCGCCGGGGCCACCGGCGTTATGGTACGAACGCTCGTGCGGTTAGCAGAGAAGTACGGGGAGAAGTAAACAGGTTCCAAAAGTTTTCGAAAGGGACCCAAGCGCGGGTGGCATGCTTCTGCTTACAGCAGAAGCATGTTCCAGAGTTTCAGAACCGGAGTCGTTGCGACTGCGACACGTGTTTATCCATCCGCCCGAGTGGCTAAACCCCTCTGCGCTTTCACCTTCCACCTTCCGCTTTCAACTTTGACGTTTCCACGGCATAGATATCGAAACCTCCCTGCCCTCCCGGCCGATCCGAGGCGAATAAGAGCAATCGTCCATTCGCGGCAAGCGACGGCGAAATGTCTCCTCGTTTTCCTTTTGGATGATTCAAATTAATCACGGGCATTGGCTTTCCCCAAGTGGCGGAAGTCTTTCGTCGCTTGCTGACAAAAATGCCCGTTCGGTCATTTCCAATTGGCCCTTGCAGGTACATTGTCAGCCGGCTGTCAGTGACGGCGGGGTGGGTGAAGCCGACCGGAATGCCCCCGACCATTTTCGCTTCGGCCGGTCCGCCAGCCGCGGGTCCCTTCGTGGCGACAATCCGCCAACCCTCGCGAGTCTTCCGGCTGCAATACATCGCTCGCCGGTCGCCCGTGATCCACGGGTCTTTTTCGTCCACCTTGGTGTTGACGAGGCGAAGCGCAAATGGCTCCCTAGGGGCTTTTCGCATGAACAAGTCATAATTCTTGAGTGACTTGAACATAGGGTCGGGTACTCGGTTGCTCGAAAAATAGAAGCGGAATTTCGTCGTGAAAATTGGGGAACGTTCGTCCGCGTCTTTCGTGTTTAACCCTGGAATTTCGATTGCCTCGTCCCATTGCTTCGTCTTTTGGCTTTGCTTGCTAACCATCAGGTCAAACGTTCCGTTCTTGTTCGACGCAAACAACAGCAACGACTCACCATACAAGAACGGATCGACTTCGTCTGTTGCCGTGTTCACCTCTCCGATACTTTTCACGGGGACAAGTTCGTTCTTTTCTTCGCCAGCTTGCACTCCAATGTGCAAGCCAAAGCTGACAAAGAAGGCCACTATCAAATATCGCATGGTGTATAAGTTCCTTTCATTCTGGCAGATCAGAGCGAGACAATCTGGTTCTGTATTTTTCGTAGGTACACGCGGACGCGTGTACCTACGACCACAACAACAATACGTCCCAAATCCAACACGATTCCAATATAGAACCCAGCTGGTACTCTGGGGCCGAAGTGTTCATGTGGTTGGGATTGAGGATCCGTGTAAATCCGGATTAGTCGTACTAACGCTTCCGGGAAAAATCCGAGGTCGAAGTTCGCCGCCGTTTTCCTCTTTGGAGGCGTAAGGGGGGTGGTAAGATGAAGTTTTTGTGGGTTCTGGTTGTGGTTTGCACAAGACTGGTTCGTCTACTTCGGCAGAGTCTTCGGGGGCGGACGGGTTAGTGTGCGTCCTCACTCGCTCGACAACAACATCTATGACGAGGATACAGAATGCGTTGTTCCCGAAACTTCGTCTTGCTCACCAGTTTATGGCTCGGCTTCGCCGGGTCCGTGTGTGCGGACGGCGAGCCCATTCAATTTGCAAGGACTCCGGACATTTCACCGGACGGCAAACTCGTGGCCTTTTCTTATGTCGGTGACATCTGGACCGTTCCCGCCATAGGAGGTGTTGCTCGCCAGGTCACCGGCCACACCGCTCATGAATTCCGGCCAGTCTTCAGTCCCGATGGAACCAAGATCGCCTTCTCTTCAAAGCGCTATGACCAATACGACGTCTTCGTTGTGTCCACGCGAGGTGGCCGTCCAACCCGCCTCACGTTTCATTCGAGCAACGACTACGTCTCGGACTGGAGTCCCGACGGAAAGTCCATTTTGTTCGTTTCGCAGCGGGGGCTCGAATATCCGTTCCGATCCGAATTATATAGCGTCCCGGCGACAGGCGGGCATGTTACTCGCCACACGTTCAGCGGCGGACGCGAAGGATGCTTTTCGCGGGACGGAAAACAGATCGCCTACACGCGAGGGCCGGCGGCTTTCTATCGCCAGAGATATCGAGGATCCTCGAACACCGAAATCTGGCTCCAAGATCTTCAAGGGAACAACAATCGCCAGGTCACAAAGTTTGACGGTCAAGACACCTCACCGTGTTGGGCGCCGGACGGAAAAACCCTCTACTACGTCACCCACAAGCTCGGAGAACACGCCAACATCGTCCGCCGCCGGATTTCCCCGAAAGCTCCCGCAAAACTAGAAGCCGTAACCTCTCACAAACGCAACAGCGTTCGGCAAGCCCGACTGAGCCGCGACGGGAACTGGTTAGTTTATGCGTGTGGGCCGGACCTCTGGGTCGTCTCGACGAAGGGGACTCCTCCGAGAAAACTTCTCATCGAAGCCTATGCGGACGACAAGACGAACCCCGACACGCGAAAGACTTATACCTCCGGGGCGACCGAGATGTTCGTTTCGCCGAACGAGCGGTACACGGCGTTAGTCATTCATGGCGAACTGTTCGTCATCACTCGACGCGGCGGCAAGGCTCTGCGGATGACGAACCATCCGGCAAATGACCGCGACATCGCCTGGTCGAGTGACTCGCGCACGGTCTTCTTTGTGTCCGACCGCGGCGGCCACGATGACATTTGGGCCGTCGAGCCCGCCGACCCCCGCGTCCGTAAGATCTCTCCGTCCGTCAAGTTCAAGGTGCGTCGTCTGACCAAGACACCCGAAGCCGAATCACACGTCCTGGTCTCCCCCGATGGGAAACGCGTCTCGTTCATCCGCAACGGGAAGTTGACGACCATGAAACCCGACGGGACGGACGTCAAAGTAGTCGTCGACCAAAGTCTGGTGATCAACTACGCCTGGTCCCCCGACTCGAAGTGGATTTGTTACTCGCGGGTGGATGCCTCCTACGCCAGCGAGATGTACATCGTTCCGGCGAGCGGACCGACTCCGAAAGATCCACCAAGGAACATCACTCGCTTCGCCACCTTCAACGCCGCGATGCAGTGGAGTGAGGACAGCCCGTTCATGGTGTTCCTGACGCAGCGCGGCCTTTCTTCCAAACGAACCGCCTACCTGCTCGGGTTACAAAAACGCTCCAGTTCGCGGGCAAAACGAGTGCCGCACGATATTGATTGGGACAACATTCACCACCGAGTCCAGGAAATTTCTGAGAAGGAAGCGCAAGGCGTTGGCATTTCGAGCAACGCGAGGTGGGTCGTCTTTCGCGACGAGGCAAAAGACGCCCTCTGGCTCGTCGACGTTCGAGATGGCTCGACCAAACGGCTGACGCCCGACGGGACGAAGCCGTCGTTGTTGACCTGGTCGAAGTTGCTGCCCAACCTTCTTTATTTTCTCGACGGCAAGGGAAACGTCCGGATCATCAACGTCGCCGACAGCAAGCCCGAGGCCATCAAGATTCCGTACGAGGCCGAGCTGACGATCAATCGCGACGAAGAATTCCTGGAGGTCTTCGATCAAAGTTGGCTGACGATCCATGAACATTTTTATGATCCGAAGTTTCATGGCGTCGATTGGGACAAGATCAAAGCGAAGTACCGACCCATCGTCAAACACATCCGGGCTCGGGAGGATCTGGATGCCTTGATCTCGCTCATGCTCGGTGAACTGAATTCGTCCCACCTGGGGATTCGCGCTCCGAGCACGAAAGTTGAGATCCAGACGGCGTACCTCGGACTCATCTTGGACGAGAAATGGGGAGGACCAGGCCTTCGCGTTGCCGAGATCCTCCCCCGCGGTCCAGCTGACCTGAAGGGAATTGACCTCAAGCCCGGCGACGTCATCGGAAGCATCGACGGCGTTCGACTGACTCGCGACGTAAACGTTGCCAAGCTTCTCGCAGACAAGCACAAGGATAGAATCCAACTCGGACTCGTCGGAAAGGGGAATACGGTCGTCATCGTCGGAGCCGACCGGAGCACGATGGGAGCGTTGATGTACGAACGGTGGATCAAGCGAAAGGCTGACAAAGTAGACCAACTGAGTGGCGGCAAACTGGGCTACATCCATGTCCCGAGCATGACCGACAGCGGCCTGAAACGATTCGTCCGCGCATTGTATTCGGACAATTTCGACAAAGAAGGAATTGTCATCGACGTTCGCTTCAACGGCGGCGGCAACGTCCACGACAAACTCTTGAATTACCTCGGCGGTCGACTCCACACACTCTTCTACCAACGCTACGGCGGAGTGGGGAATGTGTTTCGGGCCGGAGATCGCAAGTGGGTCAAGCCTCTGGTCTTGCTGATCAATAACGAATCATTCAGCGACGCCGAAATTTTCCCGAGCGCCTTCAAGACCCTGAAACTTGGCAAGGTAGTCGGAGTCCCGACGGGAGGTCAGGTGATCGGAACGGGCACGACCAAGTTGATCGACGGATCGACGTTCCGGATTCCCCGAACGGGCATCTTCACGATCCGCGGAGTGAACATGGAAAAACGGGGCGTGGTTCCCGACGTCGTCGTCCGGAATCATCCTAACGAACTGACTCGTGACAAAGATTCTCAACTAGAGAAGGCCGTGGAAGTCCTTACCCGCGATGTTGAGGTCTGGAAAAAGTCGCCTGAAGGCATCGCCTACGAGAAGTTGCGAAGTGGAACCCTGCCGGTTTCAAAAGGTAGTGCAGTCGCGAAGAGTTCGAAATCACCGTGAATGCCGAGTGACACCTGGCTGTCACAATGAAGAAACCCCGGTTCACCAACTTGGCTGGAAGGACCGGGGTTTTCTTGTTTATCTCAGGCTGGAAAGGTGGAGCGAGAGGCAACTTACGCGTCCGAGTTCTTCTTGCGCTTCTTGCCACCTTTTTTACCACCGAACATCAGTTTGCGGTAGTTCTTCTCGAATTGTTCGAAGCTCAACCCGCTGTTGTTGGCATCAATTTCCTTCCAGGTTGCCAAAGCTCGCTTCAGTCGGCCATCAAGGAATTTCTTTGCCTTTTCTTCGCCGAAACGCTTGCTGATGCGTTTCATGATTTTTTCATTTTGGGCCTTCATGCCGGTCTCGAATTCTTTTTTCGTCAGTGTACCGTTGCCGTCCTTGTCGAGAGCCTTGAAGATTTTCTCTGGGTTGATTTTACGTTTGCCTTTTTTGCCTTTTCCCTTCCCTTGGGCGTTGACGTCACCAGCGACGAATGCGAACGCAAGCAGAACAGCCAAAACAGTAAAGAGACGTGCCATCTAGATGTACCTCACAGATGCGGATTTTGGAAACAAGCGCAAAAGGTCCGCAACTCCTAGAACGCTTCGGAGAAAATTCTTGTCGTCTGTTCGGTTAAACACAAGTTGCGAGAACGAGTATTGGTCGAACGACCACTTTTTCTGAAAAACTTGAAATCACACTCGCATTGTAAACTTTCCTTGTGCGGGAGGAAGGAAAAAGTGACAAAAGCATGTCTCCCCGAATTCATCGACCAAAAGCTATGCCGGTCGGTGAAGGAAGGCGGGTTAGAGAAATGGTGGCGCTTGATTTTTGGGACGCGCACGAAGATTTCAGGAGCACACTTCCAACTTTCATCTTGCTCCTCGCAGTCGCAATGTTTACCACATCAAGAGGAACTCAATTAACGATTTCAACATAAGGATGCCACCGTGAAGCTGTTCTTCTCGAGTTTGATCACCCTGGCAATTCTGTTCGTGGCGGATCGAGCGTCCGCACAAAACACGACCACCGCGTTACCGAAATTCAAGGTCCAAGAAGTGGAAAAAGGACTGGGCGTGGGATACGCCGTTCGCCTTGCCGATGTCGATGGGGACGGAAAAAAAGACATCGTCGTCGTCGACCGTCGCCGCGTCGTTTGGTATCAGAATCCAACTTGGAAACGACGCAACATCATCGAGGACGCCACCAAGCCAGACAACGTCTGCATCGCGGTTCACGACATCGATGGGGACGGAAAAGTCGACTTTGCCCTCGGAGCCGGCTGGAACAGCGGGACCAAGAAAAACGCGCCGATTTACTGGCTTCGCCGCAAAGGCTCCCTGGAGAAAACTTGGGACGTGTTCCCAATCGGCGGAGAGCCAAGCGTCCACCGGATGCAATTCGTCGATCTTAACGGAACCGGAAAGAAACAACTCGTCGTCGTCCCCTTGCAAGGACGCAACACGACCGGAAAGAAGAACTGGACCGACGGCAAACCCGTGCGCATCATCGCCTACACGATCCCGAAAGATCCAACTTCGGATCGATGGCGCAAGAAGATCTTGGATCAAAGCCTATACGTCGTCCACAACTTCTGCCAGATCCCTCGAAAAGGAGGTGGCAAGGCGTTGCTAACGGCGAGTTACGAAGGTGTGAGCCGCGTCAATCCGAAAGCAGCACCCGACGCGAAGGCAACACGAATTCACAAAGCGAACCAAACGAACCCAAAGGGAAGTCGCGGCGCGAGCGAAATTGCTGTTGGGAAACACGGCAAGAGCAACTTCATCGCGACGATCGAACCCTGGCACGGAAATCAGGTCGTCGTCTACACCCACAGCGAAAAAGATGGCGTTTGGAAAAGGCAAGTCCTGGACGACAAGTTGAATCAGGGACACGCCGTCGCTTGTGCCGACCTCGATGGTGACGGAATCGACGAGGTCATCATCGGTAGCCGAGGCGACTTCAACAAGAACAACCGACAAGGTGTTCGGATTTACAAGAGCGCAAAGAAGTACGGCGGCAAATGGACTAAGCACGTGTTAGACCATGGAGGTGTGGCGGTCGAAGATCTCGTCACTGGTGACCTGAATGGCGATGGGAAAATCGACATCGTGGCCGTCGGACGACGTACGCACAATATGCGGATTTATTGGAATCAGGGAGCCAAGAAGACGCGTTGAGAAGGTTGCTTTTCGCTCGGGGGGTCGGATGCGAGCCTTGGTCGTTGAGTATCGCCTTTCGCCCCGCGAAAGGACGCCAAAGAACTGCATTCTTTCTCTGGGAAAGCGAATGTCCAAAAAGAGGATTTGCTTAGCCCATGTCGCATTTCGCTTTGTGAATGAGCTAGGCTTTCCAGTTTCCAACAGGCAGGATCGCTATTTGTGCTGGGGCTCCAACCCAAGCCCGAACTCTCAGAAGCTCCCAATCGATGGCTGTGGCGAAAGACCAAATGCGAGAGGGGGACCGTAAATTCGGTACACAAAAAACACAAAAATGTCATGTTGGGGATTTTTGTGTTTTTTGTGTGCGCGTTTTCTACCTTCCACTTCAAAAACGACCTTTCGAAAAGGCTCCCGGAAGGGTCAAAATGTGTACGCAACAAGCGCAAAAATTAGGGCGAGGTATTTTTGCGCTTGTTGCGTACACATTTCCGGCCTCGGATTCGAAACAACATCACAGAGGCGTTCATTGGCCGGCAGGCGAAGCCTCCAAAGCAAAGGGCTTGCACGCCAGAAGCAACCCACGCGCCGAAACAACACAACACCACGACAATCATTGATCCGGCCCCCTAAGCGACAACATTCCGCTCGTCGGGAACAGAAGTTTTTGGAAAGAAGGTCAGCATGGCAAAGTCATGGGAAGACGTAACTCCGGACGAGTGGGTCCAAATGCACCCTGTCAAGAAGATGCTGCAATGGGTACGGTCCGCAAGTGGTCGAAAACTCAGATCGTGGGCGTGTGCGAGCTGTCGTCTGATTTGGAAACATATCAGCGAACCTGGCTGCGAGATGATCCTTGCCGCGGAAGAGTGGGCTGATGATGAAATTACTCTTGAAGAACTCAACG
>CAYYUU010000171.1:0-10064 GCA_964474955.1 uncultured Alcaligenaceae bacterium
GGTGGCCTTGTAGAAGTTTCGTGGTGTGGGGTGTGCAATCCTAGAAAAATGAAGGGGTTGGCGTTCTTCTCGGTGGCCGCTTTGGGACGTTGTTACCCGCAGGACAAGTTGCAGACCTGTCCTGCGGTTCACGATTCGAAAAACACAGAGACGCCGATTCCCTCTTTTTTAGAATGGTGGTTCGTCCGGACCACAACCACCACCAAAGCCGGGAAGTCCGCTCGGAGGTTGTCCTGGGCCCATCGGGTTCGTCCCCGTGGTCGCGCCTCCGACCACCGCCTCGTTGACCTGCTTGAGCCATTCTTTCTTGCGATTGTATCGGACGCGCCCTCGAGGTGTGTCGTTGTCGTTCGTCGAATCGTCGCGGACGTCACGGCTTTTTGACGTGTCCGTATCTTCTTGCTCGTTGAAGACCAAGAGCCGTCCGTCGGCCGTCATGAGGAGGGCCTCGGCGGCGCTACTCGTTTCGGGGCCTCCCTTGAAATCGACCAACAGGGGCGGGACTTGGCGGTTGGGAGGTCGGAAGGCCACGCCCGTGAAGTAGGGCTTCGTTTTCTTCTTCTTCGTCTTCCGCTGCGGCGTATATTTTCGGACGACGAATTGACCTGATCCCGAATCCCACTTGGGCATGGCTACGGGAATCTCATCGGTTTCGACGTATTGTCCGCGTTCGAGCAAGACTCGCGTGGCGATGGCCCAAAGGCCACCCTTGACCTCGCTGTCAGTGACCCGCGATTTGAACGTTTTGACCCACTTGTGTATTTGGAAAGACACTTGTTCGTCGGTGCGTTGTCGATTGTCCATCCCGGGCCAGTAACTCTCCTTTGGGCGTGGATTTTTCGGCACGTCGATGAACTTTTTGACTTCCTTGCGGAGCTTGGCCAAGTCGTTGCCGACTTGGAAATGTGGGTCGGAGACGTAGTAGTTCAATTCGTCGGCGAGCGTGATGCTTGGGGTGATCGTCCACGGCGAGTACAACACTTTTTGCTCGGCGTGAGTTGGGAAGATGACCTTCTCGAATTGTTGGTAGTTCGGGTTGGCCACGCGGAGGCGAATGCCGTAGACATACGTTTCTCCCGGCTGCACGTCGACGTCAATGAACCGGATGAGTAGCTTTTTCGGAATTTCTCCAGTCGTCGTCATTGGTCCGCCTGGGCCGACCGCGCCCGGAAAACTTGGTGCGTCGCCAACGCCCTTCCCTCCAGGTCCTGGCATCGGGGACTGTTCCATTTCAGGATTTTCGCCCATGCCCGTGCCCTTGCCCTTTTCCCTTGGGGCGGGTGACTGTCCGTCGGATGCGAACGGATAAAACTTCCCTTGCAGTCGCGCGTAGAACGACTTGTTCGTCTTGGCAAACTTCTCGATCGAAACACGCTCGAAGGTTTTCCTGGCCAATCCCGCTCCTTGTTGGCCATTATCTCCTTCCCCAAACCCAGGTGGCAGCCCGGGTTTTCCGCCTTTCACTGCTGGAGGCACGTACGACGATCCGCGGCCCGTTTCGCCATCTGGGTTCGTTGTGACGCCTTCGGTGGCCTTGAAGCCGGGCACCTTCACCTTCGGATAACTCTCGTGGGCGAGTTCCGGGAACGGAGTGACCAGACCTGGCTGGATGTATTTCTGGTACTTTTGCGTTTGGGTCGTTTCGAAAGGCGTGGACGTCAAGAGCGTGTGGATGGCCTTTCCTGGCTTCGATTGGAAGACTGCGTCGGCGGTTTCGCCAGGAGCGTAGACGTCTTCCCAGGGCGAGAAGGCGCCCGCCACGTCGGAGAAAACACCGTCGGGGACAATCCGCCGACATCGTTTCACTTCGATCCCGAGGACTTTCGGCATGAGTTTTGGGTCGTTGAGGAGTTCTTCTTTTCGCTTTTTCCGCAAGGCTTCCTGGAACAGTTTGACTTGTTCTTCGTAGAGGAAGCTCGTGTAGACAACGACCATTTGGTGCGGCTGGATGACTTGCTCCACGTCGGGAGTTTGGGCAGTCATTACAGTCCCAGTTTCGGCCCCAGGTCCGCCGGGCATGGGGACGTATTCTGGCTCCCCGGTTCCCCCTGGTGTTCCTGGCGCACCTGCGGCGACGCCCTTGGATTTGTAGACGTGCAAGACTCGTTGAGTTTCGTCCTTGCGGATGACTTTTACGGGAGCCCAGACTGACGCTAGTTGGATTCGAGGTCCCTTTTCTCCTTCGACCGGATACCCCGGTGGCAAGATCGGTGGATTTTTCCCCTTGTTGAATCCAATCGTCCCTGGGTTGAAGAAGAGACTGTGGGTCACAAACTGGTCCGGCTTCTTCGTGGGATACGCGGCGGGATCGTCCTCTTCGCTCGGGGGAGAAAACGGCGTCGGGGGTGGAGGGTTGGCGACTTGGGTGCGGAGACTACTGATTTGTTGGTTGAGCGTCTTGATCTTTTTCTCGGCGCCTTCTCCGAACGTTTTACTGAAACCCCAAAACACGAAAAGAAGCGCGAGGAAGGCAGCCCCACCCAGCGCAATCCGCTCCCCCTTGGCGACGAGGAAGTCCATGACGGAAAATCCGTCGCCCTTCTTGGCCTTCTTCGATTTGGCTCCCTTATCTTTTTTGTCAGGCTTATCGGCCTTGGCTTCTTTCTTCGGCTTGGCAGACTTTTTAGTCTTGGTGTCTTCGCCCTTCGCAGGCTTCTTCTTTTTTTCTTTCGCCATGATGGGGTCCTCGTCAGACCGAAATTTCAGGAGTAGTTGGTTATCTTTGCGATGAAGCGGACGGCAGTGGGCGGATCAGACGGTCCCGCCCGCGTGTGCTTTGAAACAACAAATAATGGGTGACGGTGGTCGAACATGTTTGCAACTTTTCCGTTCGTTTTTTAGACAGGTCACAAACATGCCCTCCGGTCAACAATCGATTCGAAGCTTACATACCTGGCCCTGGAGGACCACCTGCGGTCGGGGTCCCTGTCTTCCCGGCATCCCCGGAAGAACCACCGGAAGCACCCTCAGGTTTGGCAGGATATCGTTGGTAGATCGACATGATTCCGTAAACTACTAACTCCATGTTGGACTCAGGCATCTCGGAAGTGGTTTCGGATTTCTTGTTAGTCGTTCCTGTCGTTCCGGGATAACCAGTCTCAGGATCCTGTCCGGGGCGACCACCTGGTCTGAGCCCATAGCCACCGAGTCCTGGGCCCCCAGGAATTCCTGGCCTTCCGAGGTCACCAGACCCCCCGCTTGGCGAAGTATCGTCCTGGGTGCCAGGGCGGACGCTGTCCGGATATCGATTGAGAAGGACTTGGGTCGTCAAGAATCGTAGTCGGGAGTTGCTGAAGGCCGCGAGGACGAGTCCAACGTGCTGCTGGTCGACGATCAAGGAAACGCCGACGGGAACTTTTCGGGTCCGCCCACCCACTTCTACGTATCGCTTGAAATCGAACATACTCCCGCTGCCTGGTTTGGCGAATGGGTTTTGTCCGGGCCCTCCCGGACCTTCCGTTGTTCCAGAACCGCCGGGGGGCATGGGAGGTCCCGAAGGAATGCCGGCAGTGTTGCCAGGTCCGGGCATGGCCGTGCCACCGGGACCAGTAGTGGGTGTGGTCGCGCCTTCGCTTGACTTTTCTTCGGATTTGAACGCGGGGAACGGTTTCAACTCGCTCACGGTTCGGTGGGATTGGGCGGACAGACCGGAAGACCCCATGGCGACTCCACCTGTTAAGCCGGGTCGGGTGGGACCACCAGCACCTCCTGCACCGGGATTGACGACACCAAACCCTTGTTCGGCTCCGGGCGTCGTCGTGCCGCTAGTTTCGCCGCCCCCGGGATTCTTCCCGCTTCCGATGACGACCTGATCGATTCGTTTGACGGCCGCCGTTTGCCACGTTAAGACTTGTTCGACCTTGTAAATCCCGGTCGGGTTGATGTCCTCCCGAATTCGGAATTCGAGCCACGGAGTTCCCTGCGCCGTGCGCTCGTCCGGAGAACCGGCCAGACTCGACAAGGGCACACGCTTTTGTTCATCCAAGCCGTTCGAGGGAAGGTGGATGAGTTGCGGTGGAGTCGGGTTCTTGATGTCCTTCGAAGGTTTCACGAGAGTGATTTTGAATTTGACGTCGGTCGACTGGCGTCGCACGAGTCGATTGAAGACGCGGACCTTGAGGATGTTCTCCTTGAGTGCCCCGCCGGCTTTCTGGACGAGCTGCAGTTGCATCGTCCAGTATGGATTTTGGAGGAAATAAATCTGGCTCGTTCGTTCCGTCCTCGTGCCGGAGAACTTGGCCCGTTCTTGGTGGTTCGTGTCACCCGGATGGACCTTGAAGTTCGAAACGTAACCATTGGCTTTTTTGATCAAGTGGAACAACTCGGTCTGGATCCAGATGTCCTCCTGGGCCGTCCAGACTTCCTTGAAGGCCAATTTCCGGCGCCCCGTTCCCTCGACCCACTTGGGCCACTCTGGAACCCAGTTCAACCAAGGATAGGCTTTGTCCGGGACGGCTTTGCCGTTCTCCGGGTCGTATCGCCATCCCTTGGACGTCGTCGATGGCCCTGCGCCTGGGGCACCGGGAAACGGTCCGGAGACCGCCTCGCCGCCGAGACTCGAAGCTTGGCTGCCGAGTGGGATTTTGAACTGGACGACCCCGGTGCCGTCGGGGCGGAGGGGATTGACGATGGCCAGGAGCTTGGCGATCTGGTCGTTGTAGGTCCGTCGGTAGTCGGAGTATTCTTCCTTAGTGATTTTGTCGCCGTAGTACTTTCCTTTGAGGTACTTGACTTTCAAGTACACTTTTTTTTGCGTATCGGGCAAGAAAATCGCTGCTCGGGAAAAATTCGTCACGCCGGTGTACGTGGCCCCGTTGGCATCGGTGATCTTGATGTCGTACGTCGGTCGTACGATCTTGATGACGGGGGCACCGTTCTTGTCTCTCTTGAATTCTCCGTTCTCATCGAGGACCCAGATGGGAGCCTTTCCATCGGCCAGGAGGCCTACGTCGAGCAGCTGGCCGACCAGTTCCTGAAAGCCACCCTCTTTCTTTTCCTCTTTTTTGGGAACCGAGGTGGGGCCAGATTGCGGAACATTGCTTCCTGGAGGTGAGTTCGGGGCCCCGGGCTTTTGTGTGTCGGGCTTTTGTGTGTCGGGCTTTTGGCCACCCGGTTTGGGAACCCCTGGCGTAGGGTTGCCAGTTTTGGGAGTGCCAACGCCAGGCTGACCATTCGGTGGCAAGGAAGGTCCTCCCGTGTTGGCCGGTGGAGCCGAAGGAGCTTTGACCTCGGGCTTGGTCTTATAGACGGTCACCTCGACGGCAAAAATTCCGTCTGTGAAGGCTCGATCCCGTTCGAACTCCTCGGCCCACGTCATCAAGCTCTTCTGGCTGCCATAAGCTCTTTTGTGGACGAGGGCTTCCCCGCTGGCGAAGTGCTGGAGTTCCTTCTTGGCCTCTTCGATGTGGGCCTTTCCGATGATGTCACCTGGCGAACGTGCTTTGCCGAGTTCGTCTTTGAGCTTCTTCTTTTGAGCTTCGACGGCTCCACTGACGGACCACGAAGCAAGCACGATGACGAGCAACTCTAAAGGAATCGCGACGCCAACCAAAACCCAGAACAGCTTCTTTTTCACGAAATCGTTGTCAGAATTCATATTAGATCAACCCGATGTATCTTGGAGAGCGCAAGTTTTTATACGACGAAGGCAGTCAGACCAAGCAGAACCGCGTTTGAGGAGAGTCGCCTTTCGCGGGCACGGGCGACTCTCCGAACCTCGACCATCAATGCGGTACTTCTTCCTCCGATTGCCCGATGGCAGGGGACGTCCCTTGCCGTTGGATACGACGAAACGGCATCACCTTTAAGGTCCAGTCGGGGCGGCAGGAGTGGAACCCGCTCCTTTTTCGCTTTCCGGCGTCGTGCCTCCGACGACAGGCTCGCGCCAAACAAAAACAATCACAAATTCCGTTCGTGGGGCTCGTTTGATTCCGTCAGCAGGTGCGGTCGGCTTGTTGCCCCCGTCAATTCCCGTGCCGTCCTTCCCGCTCGGATTCGGCATGGGCACGGGGGGCGGAAATCCCGGACCTCCCGCCTCCCCTCCCGGATTCATGGCGGCGCTTTTTCCGAGGGCCTGGGATGCGATATCTCCAATGACGGTCCAGGTGGATTTCGGAGAAGGCTGCTGGGCCGCGCCTGGGTCTCCCGGGCCTGGCATTCCTGGCACCGTCGAGGTTCCACCAGGAGTGGGTGTGGTGCCAGGACCAGGACCGGCGGGAGTTTTTCCCGCCTCGCCTTCGCCGGTCCCGGTCCCGGTCGGGGGGGCCTTGGTGATCAGATCCCGGAGCGGGCTCGATTTGGCCAATTCGAGTTTCCCAGGCGAGGGGTTGTCGTAAGTTCGATATTTGTAAAGAATAACGTACCCAATTCGCTTGTTGGCTGTCGTCGGGTCTGCCTTCTTTTTCTCGTCACCGGTTCCCTCACCCTGGGCAGGAGTCCCGGAGCTTGGCTGCGGAGAAGCCGGGGGAGTCTGGGCGTTGGGCGTCGTTGGGTTCGATGAAGTCCGCTCGGATATCTTGTCTTTTTTGGCAGGATCGTCTTTTTTCTTTCCCGTCACCCATTCTTCGAGCGGCCCTTCGAGTTTGATCGCTTCGAGACCTTTTTGGGTTGGGTTGCGAAGGTTCTCGACGTACGTGTCGTAAACGAACTGTTCCTTGCCCAGGTGGTAGGTGTATCCCCGGATCGCCACGACCCACCCTTTCTTGGGCAATTGTTCCTTCTGGGTCTTGATGCGTTTTTTGTCTTCGGCATCCACGAAGAACTCCATGACGTGTTCGTTGTTCGCGATCTTTTCGAAGAACGTGCTCAAGTCGTCGGAGTAAAGGAAATCGACCCCTTCGATGTTGACTTCGACCAAATACTTCTTGGCGTTCTCGGCGATCTGTTGTTCGACCTTGGGGTCTTTTTTGTCATTGCGTGCTTCGGGGTTGGGGTTTTGTTGGGCCAGCCACCACGAATAGGCACGTTTGGCGTTCTCGTTCTTGTCGTAGTAAATGTTGGCCGCAAATTTACTACGCGCCGTGATGTGGGGGAGTTTCTTGCCGTTGGGTTGGGGCAACGTGTCGTTGACGTACCGAACGATCCAGTCCCAGTTGAACCGCTCGGGACCACCGACGGCAAGCTGGCGAATTTTTTCCTTCTTCCGGGTCGTCTCCGATTTGAGTTCGTCGAACTCGGACTTGTTCTGTTGGAGTTCTGACAGAGGGCCTTGGGCACTGGGGATCGTCTTCACCTTGTCCCCAAGCCATTTATTGTACAAGACAGCGGCGCCGTAAAGCTGCACGAACACGCCAATCAACAGGATGGCAGCAGTCGCAGCGACCCATGGCTTTTTCTCGCGGATGACTCGCTCGCGGTGAATCTCTTGGGGTAGCAAGTTCGTTTCGATCTTGCTGAGCTTCAGGCCCTGCAGGGCGAGTCCGTACGCCACCGCGAAGCTCATCACGTTCTCGGTGAACGTGGGGGCCTTCGTGACCTCTTCGCCTTCGACGCGGTTGAGGGTCTGGAGTTTGCGGACTTCCAGACCGAGTTTTTCCTGGAGGAATTTCTGGAGCCCAGGAAGACGGAACGCATTCCCCAGGCCAACCATGTAAGCGACTGTCGCGTCGCGGTGGGTGTTGGTGAAGAACGTCAACGATCGCTGGACTTCGTTGACGAAGTCGTTGAGGACCGGACGCAGTGCCGTCAGAATCTTCTTCAGGTCGGGCGACTTGATGGCATTACGCTTGACGTGCTCGGCCTTGGCGAACGTGAGTTTCAGTTCCTTCGTCAGGGCACGGGTGAAGTGGCTGCCGCCTAGAGGAATGGCCCTCTGCCAGATGATCTTCTTGCCATCGGTGATGACCAAGTTGGAGTTGTCGGCTCCGATGTCGAGGGCGACGACGCAATGACCTTCGGGTACTTCCGGTATCTCTTCTTTTTTCTCCGCCTTGGGAGCCCGCCCTATTTTCACGAGCTTTTCGCTCACGACGGCGTTTTCTTCTCCCTGTTCGGTTTGGGCGTCGTCGGCTTCGGCGCCTTCTTCCGCGGCGTTTTGCGTCGGCCCTTGGCGTAAGAACTCGTAAGCCACGAAATTACAAAGGGCCAACGGGGCCATCTGGATGCAATGGAGTTCGACGTTGACGTCCTTGAATTGCTGGATCGCTCGATAGACCATGTCCTTCTTGATCGCGAAGAGGCCGATTTCGGTCTCCATCGCAAAGTCACCGCTGACGGTCCCGGCGCTAATCTTTTGATAATCCCAGATGACCTCTTCGAGCGGGAAGGGAATTTGCTGTTTGGCTTCGAACCGGACGATGTCGTCGATCTTCCTTTCTTCGACGGGAGGCAATTTGACGAAGCGTGTCAGGCCGCTTTGGCCGGGAACGCTGATGGCGACCATGTCGCCACGCAGTTCGTTGCGAGAGAGGAACTGGTTGAGGGCCTCCCGCGTCAGTTCGTCGGGGTCCGCGTCTGGCTGGCTCAAGATTTTTGGGTGTTCGATGTAATCAAAGGCTGTGGCTGTGATCTTTCCGTCGATGTTTTCCATCCGGACGGCTTTGAGGGCACACTGGCCCAAATCGATCCCCCACACCCCAGGTTGTTTTGTGGCCATTCGTAGTGATCTCCAGATAGGTCACTCGGTCCATTGAGTTCAGGTGTGTATATTTCTTTCGCCGAAATTCCAAGAGCTGTGACAGGGAACCTTCCTTGTTGTTTGGCGCATCTTGGAAAAGCAAGATTCCAGGTGATTACGAGAAACTTCAAGAAAATGAGCGGGACGTCGGTACAAGGACGACCGTGGAAATGGTCACAGTCGGAAGTCTGTATCCTAGAAGGATTTGAGTTCTCCAGTTTCCCCATCTGCAAAGCTACCACGAGTTAACGTATGATGTCAACAGACGGCAATGTCCTCGTCCTCACGAACATAACACTATGATAGAGACTGGCAGGAGAGAAGTGGTTTCAAAAATTCTGAGAGTTAGGAGATCGCCTGTCGGGTCGGACAACCACCGTGATATTGTTAGTCTATTCGGAAGCCGCTGCGAGGCTCAAAACCAAAACCAAATACAAGCTTGTTTAATCGTATCCCCTATAAATTGTAGAAATCCCAGTGCACGATTGCACAAATCTGCAATCTGCCCAAACCCCAAGCGACGATGCTCCGAGAACTGGCTGTACAAAATTTAGCGTTGATAGAAGACGTGCGGGTCGAACTGGAATCCGGTTTTTGCGCCTGGTCCGGCGAAACCGGAGCCGGCAAGACTCTACTTCTATCGGCCTTGGGCCTGCTTCTGGGTGAGCGAGGCAGTGCCGAGTTGATCCGTACGGGGAGTGAGGAACTTCGCGTAGTCGGGCGGTTCGAGTTGTCCCGCTCCGAACTGCGTGAGGCCGTCGAACAAATCCTCGATGGCAAGTTGGAAGACGATGACGTCATCCTAATGCGTCGACTCAACAAGGCCGGACGATCTTCGGCCTACGTCAACGACATGCCCGTCAGTTTGGGCACACTCCGGCAAATCGGCACAGTCCTTGTCACCATCCATGGACAGCGAGAAAGCCATGCCTTGCTCGATCCGGCATACCAGCTGCAACTCCTCGATGCCTTCGGTGGGCTCGAGAAGTACAAAACGAAATACCAAAAGGAGGCCGAGGCATTTCGGGCCGTTCGGCGGAAACGATCCGAATTGATCGAGACGCAAGAGCAACGCCAGCGGGAACTCTCACTCGTGCGTTTCGAACGTGGAGAACTCGACACCGCCAACTTGGCAGCGGGCGAGAAGGAGGAACTGCTCCAAGAACGCGAACGACTCGTTAACGCCCTGTCGTTGACCGAATTTGCCGAGTCGACGTGTGCTTCGTTGTACGAGGACGAAGGTTCGATCTTCGAACAACTCGGACAGGTGCAGCGCGATGCCGAAAAGTGGAGCGAGATGCTCTCGGAAATTGCAGAGCTTGAGGAGCGGTTGTCGGGCGTGTCGTCGGAAATTCAAGACATTGCCGCCACGGTCCGCAACCTCGCCGACGGGTGGGAAGCCGACCCCCAACGGCAAGCCGAAGTCGAGGACCGCCTGGACCTCATCAAC
>CAYYUU010000172.1:0-10045 GCA_964474955.1 uncultured Alcaligenaceae bacterium
CCCGGATAGCCGGATTACCTCGCGAGAGATTTGGACCGACGCCGCGTCATCTTTGAGCCCGGAACGCAACCTGGCGCGACTTCGAGCATTCAGCTTCCTGCGGGCACGAACTACGGCTTCTACGCCATCGTGGGTGGAACGTCCGGGCAACTGTTGGACATCAATCCGAACAACTTTGCCGAGGGTGGTATCCAGGCATTGTTCTCGTTCCCCGAGGCGAATAACACCAAGGCCCAACATTTCCGAAATCTGGGCAACAATACGTATGCGTTTGAGTCGATTCCGAACAACGAAGACGGAGTCGATTTCAACGACTTGGTATTCAGCATCTCGTTCGACTTTGTGCCGGAAGTGACGGCGATGTTGCAAAATGACACAGGGCGATTGGATGATGATGGGGTCACGAACGACCCATCAATTACTGGAACGATTGACGACCGGGACATCGTCGCCTTGACGGCCAACCTCGACGATGATGGCCCAGTGGACATTTTCGACACGTTCAATCCGATCACCGGGACGTTCATTCTCGACGAAGATCGAATGACACAACTAGCGGAGGGCTTGCTGGACGATGGCGAGCACACGCTCGAAATCATCGCGACGGATGCCACCGGCAAACCAGGTACGACGTCCATCACGTTCACGTTCGACACCGAAGTCGATCCGTTCACGGAGTTGGAACTGCCCCCGGAATTCGACACCGGAGTGCCGAACGACAACATCACCGACGTGGACGTCGTGAGCATTGTCGGGACGATCGAAGAGGAGTCGATGATTACGCTCGAGCAAACGGGCCAAACGCTCGCGGACGACGACGGAGAGTTTACGTTCTCGAATGTGTCTCTGACGCTGGGCGACAACGTGTTCTCGACACTGGCCACGGACCTCGCCGGAAACGTCGACACGGCCGAGATCATTATTCGTCACGAACCATCGTTGACATTGGCGCCGGAGTTCGACACGGGCGTTCCGGACGACAACACGACGATCTTCTCGAACGTGGATTTGACGGGGCGAACGATTCCCGGAGCGACCCTCGAACTGTTCCAGTCTGGCGATACTACGGCCATCGGGATGGTCACCGCGGATGGTGACGGGAACTTTATCTTTGAGGACGTAACGCTCGTGGAAGGGGACAACACCTTCGACATCCGTGCCGTGCTTGGCGGGGACGAAGTGGAGGTGACGGGAGCGTTGACGGTTACTCTGGAACTCTTCACCGCTGGTCTTTTGACGGACACGGGTCTCTCGGGCACCGACGGAGTGACGAACGACCCGACGATCTCGGGTCAGGTGACGGACGCGACTACGTTGACGTCCTTGGAGGCCTCGCTCGATGGTGACACGGCCGTTGACATCTTCGACACGTACGACGACCAAACGAACACGTTCCTGATCGACCGAGCCCGGTTGGATCAGTTGGCGGGCGGAACCCTCGACGACGGCATGCACACGGTTGAGCTTACGGCAATGACGGCCAGCGGAAGTACTGCCGTGGCGACTGTGACGTTCACGCTCGACACGGTGCTAGATCCTTCAACGACCCTAACGCTCGCTTCGGGATCGGACACGGGCACGCCAGGGGACAACATCACCGACTTGGAAATCGTTAACTTGACGGGAATGGCCGAGGGAGCAGCTTCGGTCACTTTGAACCAAACTGGCCAGACGATTGTGGCTGGGAGCAACGACACATATACGTTCACTGGCGTGACTCTTGAGTTGGGTGCAAACACGTTCACGATCACGACAACAGACTTAGCCGGCAACACCGAAGACACCCAGCTCGTTGTCAACCACGAACCATCGCTCGTGATGCCTCCGGCGTTCGATACGGGTGAGCCGGACGACCAAATCACTCTCCTGGACACCGTGAGTCTGACCGGAAGAACGATTCCGGGGGCCACGATCGACCTTTCCCTTTCCGGAACCACGACCGTCAATGACACCGTCACGGCCGCCCCGGACGGTGCGTTCACATTCGTCGAAGTGGAGTTGTTGGTCGGAGAGAACAGCTTCGACCTGGACGTCACCGCCGATGGACAAACGGTTCTGTTCGAGGAAGCCCTCGTCGTCACTCGCCGCGTCTTGGAACTCGCTCGCGAGTCCGATTCTGGAGTCTTGAACGATTTGATCACCAACCAAGAAACAGTCAACTTGACCGGGTTGGTCGAGGGAAGTGCCACCGTCACGTTGAACGGTGGCGAACGAACGGAGATCGCCGACGCCGACGGGAACTTCACGTTCGAGAACGTTACGCTGACCGACGGGAACAACACGTTCACCCTCGAAGTCAACGGCGAGGACGCGGGTTCGCAGGTCATCACCCGCGTGAACTCGGCCCCGACCGTGGCGATGACGTTGCCAGAAATCGACCGAACGTCTGCCGAGTCGGGCGAAGTCATCGACCTGGCCCAATTCTTTACCGATGCCGACATCAACAACAGCTTGATTCGCGTCCGAACGAACAGTCCCGAAGGAACTGGCAACATCGACGTGGAGTTGTTCGACACCGACGCCCCGGCAACGGTCGTGAACTTCTTCAACTACATCAACGATGGCGACTACACGGACTCGATCTTCCACCGCAGCGTCAACGACTTCGTGATTCAAGGCGGTGGCTTCGGGTACGACCCCGGTCCGCCTGCCTCGTTGCCCTCGATTCCGACCGACCCGCCTGTCACCAACGAGTTCAACCAATCGAACTTGGAAGGAACCATTGCCATGGCCCGAGTTGGCGGCCAAGTCAACAGCGCCACGAGCCAGTTCTTCTTCAATTTGACCGACAACACGGAGTTGGATACCGTGGACGAAGGATTCACGGTGTTCGGCCAGATCGCGGACGCCGCCTCGAGAGACGTTGTCGATGAAATCGCCGACCTTCCGATCGTCCCGGCGGGAGGCGTGTTCAACGAACTGCCGTTCCGCGGTAGTGACACGATGGGCATCCCTGTCGACACCGTCCCAGCGGATTACGCATTCATCGAAGGAGTGAGCGTCGTCTATCGTCTGGAAGAGTTGACCTACACCGTCGACGTGACTCCAATTGGCGCGTCGCCAGACGATCTCGTCGTGGCGACGATCGATTCACACGGCAACCGGTTAACGCTCGACTACGCGGCCGGGATGACTGGATCGGCAGAAGTGGTAGTTACGGCGATGGATACGTCCGGCGCGACGGTCAATCAGACGTTTATCGTCAACGTGACGTAGAATAGAGCGTTGAGCGTTGAGAGTTCGGGAGTCTTGTTCCCTGGCCAGAATGACCAGGGAACGTTGAGCTTGGCATTTGGCCAAAAGACAAAAACAACTCTCAACTCTATCGAAGTCGCACTTGGAACACCTGCCCCGAGAATCGTTTGGACCAAACGGTCTGTCCGATTCCGTTGACTTCGACGAGTTTCCGAGTGTTCAAGCTACCGACCAAGGTGTTCCCATTTGGGAGCCGAGCAACGGTGCTGGGCCACGGAATTTGCACGTTCCACTTCTTTTCGCCCCGCGGAGTGAACTCGGCTACTTCCCCGGATCGATAGAGCGGAATCAACAAATTGCCATTGGGAAGAGCGACCATATTCCCGAAGTAACTCCCGATCGACCCATAATTGCCGACACGGAATTGCCCGACGAGTTGGTTGCTCGTTCGTGGGTTGATGATGTAGAGTTGGCCCCTGCTGGTGATGAACGCGACGTTGCCATTTCGCATCTTAACGGCCCGGAAAATCGAGCCGTAACTCGATCGGTACGTGTAGACCGTTTTTCGAGCCCGATCGATTTCCATGAACTGGCTCGGCATGACGATGAACGTGTGCCCGTTTCGTAATCTTTGGATCGAAATCGGTCCGTCGGGAAGATTCAGGGACCAATTCACTTTGCCTTTGCGATCTCGTTCGGTCAATCGGCCAGTGGATCCACCTCGCTGAAATTCGGCCACGAGAATCTTGTTCATCCCCAAGATTTGGGCATCGGTGGGATTCTCGTCGTCGAGAGTGAAGTCCCAGAGAAGTTTCTTGTTGGAGTCGAATTCGGCGACGCGACGAAAGCGGCGAAACCTGCCTTTGATGATTTGTCCGGGTTCGGCGAAGACCACGAGGGGAGAACTGTAGGCCTCACTGAGTTTGTCGAGCTTGGCGAGTTGAATGTTCGCACCCTGGGCCTGGGTCCACCACTTGGCCCAGGCCTCGGCGCATTTTTTGCGCCCGGCCTCGTCTTCGCCGAGACTCACGACCGGGGCCTTCTCTCCGGCCAAACGAACGAGAATGATCTCGGCATCCCAGAGCTTTTCCGGCGGTAGCTTGGCCATCGCCGAGATCATCGAATCGATGGCCGCCTTGCGAGCATCGTTGTTGGGCACCTTGATCATGTCGAGTGCGACGGCCACGCGAACGTTGTAATCCTTGTCTTCGAGCAACTTCCGAATCTTTGGAAGAGCTTCCCGGCGACCTCCGCGGAGTAGTGCCGTCGCAGCAACCCGTCGGCGAGTGGCCACATCATCACCAAGGGCGTCGGTGAGGAGTGAAGCGACGGCCTCGTTATTCTTGGCGATTTTTGAAAGAGAACTTCGAATGGCGTCGATGATGGCGTCTTCTTTCGTCAACGACAAATAGTTCAGCAACACCTTTCCGGCCCCTTCGGGCTTTCGAACTCCAAGCATTCGTACGGCGGCTTCCTGGACGGCTGGGGTGGCCTTTTTCTCCAGCGAGCTGAGTAAGTACGACACCCGGGCTTGGGCTTCCGGATCAACCGCGTCCTTGGCGTCCCGCAAAAATCGCACGACGGCGATCCCGACTTTCTGCAACTCGGCGTAGGAGTCTTCTCGGACGTTGAAGCTCTCAGAACCCAGATCTTTGATGAGCGTCGTAATGACTTTCGGTTTCAGTTTCGTGTTGGTCAATTCTCCGAAGTAGGCGAGAAGGGACTTGCCCTCCGTGCCGATCCCAACTCCCTCAAGGGTTTTCTTATCCGTTCGGATTTGCACTTCGACCGGATCGACAATGATGGTTTTGGGAGGCTCTTGCGGGTCGCCTTTCCCGGCTTCTGTTCCTGGTTGAGGAACGCGAGGAGGGGCGACCTGGGCGTAAGCCGATTCGGAGGCCAGGATGTAACAAAGGCACAACCCCAGACCCAACACTCCAAGTCCGCGAATCATCATTCAACTTCTCCTGAGGCTTAAATTTCTTTGTTTGAATCTGGAGTCCAGTTTCTGAGGTAGGAATAATCAAGGAACTTTGGCTTGGGTGTTGCCAGAAATCGGGACTTTTCCAAGTTTCCGGTGTTGGATAGGAAAAGCCATTTCCGGTCGACTTCATTGCGGAGGATGTCGGGCACACAACTGTCGGATTTTTTTCGTTCTCGGAAATTCGTTCGCCTTGCGTCTGCTTATGCTTCTTGTTCAAGTGTCCAGACAACAGGCGAACCTCAGAAATATCCCAATCAATGCGAAACGGCCCAAAATAGATATAACTTGGAACGACCAAGTCCTTGAAAGCTAACTTAAAGCGATGGAAGAATTTCGGACTCGATCAAATCTCGAAAGCGTTCCCGTTGTTCAGGAGTTTCCTGCATGAAACCGTTGCCAGACCAAGCTCGACAGAGTTGCCGATGGCGAGGACCACTGGTCGGCCTGTGTGTCGTCCTAACCTTGTCCATCTTACCAATTTCCGCTCAGTCTTACGAAACCACATCGACCAAGAAAAAGCAACCCACCGAAGAGATTTTCGCTCGGGCGGCAGTAAAGGCGAAGCAGTGGAGGGAGGCTCCGACGACGGCAGTCAAACCTGGCGAAATTGATCAGATGGTTGATGCCGTCCTGACGAAGATCAAAGCCAAACCCACTCCGTTGACGAACGACGAGGAGTTTATACGGCGTGTATATCTTGATGTGACTGGACATTTGCCTGTCCCGGCTGACGTAAAAGATTTCCTCGCCGATAAATCGAAGAACAAACGGGCCAAATTGATCGATCGACTCCTGGACAGTCCCGAATATGCCGAGCACTGGGCACGCTACTGGTTGGACGTCGTCACCGTTCGAGTGTCCGACCGATTGGCGTTGGCCCAGGCACCGATTTTCGAGAAGTGGATGAAGCAACAACTCGTGAAGAACACACGCTGGGACGTCATCGTTCGCGACATGCTCACGGCCACCGGCGAACTCCGCCGCGACATGCCCGAGAAAAACGGGGCTGCGTTCTTTCTCCTCTCGCGGCGCGGGGCCGATGCCACGACCGAGCGAGCCGCCGAAGCATCGCGGCTGTTCCTGGGAGTGCAAATCCAATGCGCCCAGTGCCATGACCACCCCTTCGACGTGTGGGAACAAAAGCAATTCCATGAGTTCGCTGCGTACCTGGCTCGCGTCCGGGAGCGTCCTGTTCGAGACGACAACAAACGAATCGTCGGCCTGCGGCTTGTGTCGGTTCGGTTCGGCGAACACTTCATGCCCGACACGAACGATCCTAAGAAACGCACTCGTGTCTATCCCAAGTTCCTCGACGGCAAAGGTCCGCAAGGTCGGTTCTTGACGGACGAGCGTCGTCGCACTTCGTTCGCGGCGTCGATGACTTCTCGCGACAATCCCTACTTCGCGGCTGCGTTCGTGAACCGAATCTGGGGCGAGTTACTCGGCCAATCCTTTTACATGCCCATCGACGACCTCGGCCAACAGCGTGAAGCATACGCACCGGCCGTAATCGCGCGTCTGGCTAGTGCGTTCCGAGGCTCCGACTACGACGTCAAATCTCTGTTCCGTACGATCTTGAACACCAAGACGTACCAGCGAAAAATCGCCCTTGGAAAGTCCGACGACCAACACTTGTATTTCGCGGCGAGCTATCCTCGTCGGCTTCAGGGAACGGCCCTTTGGAACTCGCTGGAGAGCGTGCTTGGGCGAATGAGTCCGCAGAGCGTTGTCCGTGGTCGTCGCAATCCGTATGCTAGGTTGTTCGGTCTCGAAGGACAATTCCTCAAGGAGTTCAACTTCGATCCTTCGTCCCGACCCGAAGACATTAGCAGTGGCATTTCGCAAGCTCTGATGTTGATGAACAGCCCGGCCATCGAAGCGAAGATCAAGGCCCAAGGAACGAACTTGTTGGGGCGCATTCTGAAAGCCTACCCGAACAACAAAGAAGCGATCCAAATGGTCTACTTGAAGGCCTTGGCTCGAAATCCCTCCGCGAGTGAACTCGCACGCTGTCAGAATTACATTCGGAAAGTCGGCAACCGCGCCGAAGCCTTCGAGGACCTTTTGTGGGTCCTGATTAACTCGACGGAATTCCAAACACGAAGATAAATCCAAGGCAGAAAGCCGCGACAATTCGTCCCTCGGCCTTTCATTCAAGGAATCAACCATGACGCATCAAGCCATTACCGAAGTTCAGACTAACCACGGCGGCGTTCTCAACCGACGGAGCTTTGTCAAGACACTCGCCATCGGCGGTGCTGGCCTCGCGATGGTGGGCTGGAAAGACGCCGTCACGCTTTACGCCGACGAACTCCGCCGCCAGCAGAAAGCCTGTATCCTGCTGTTCATGCAAGGTGGCCCGAGCCAGTTCGAGACGTTCGACCCCAAGCCGGGGACAGCGACCGGCGGCCCGACGCGAGCGATCGACACTGCAGTCGAAGGCATCAAGATCGCCGAAGGGTGGACGCAGACGGCTCGCCAAATGCGAGACATCTCGATCATCCGATCGATGACCAACCGCGAAGGTTCTCACCCCCGAGCGGTTTACCAGATGCACACGGGATACGCGCCAATCGGTGGGCTCCGATATCCCACACTTGGGTCCATCGTCGCCGACGAAATTGCTCCCGATGATTTCGCGTTGCCACACTTCGTCACGATCGGTGGACGTCGTCTTGGAAACCTCGGGGCTGGCTTCCTTGGGAACCAATATTCGCCGTACGAAGTCGCTGACCCGAACCGCATGCCGGCGAACGGCGCTTTGCCTTCGGGCGTCAATCGCACTCGCTTCAACCGCCGTCTGGAATTGATGCGAGATTTAGAACGCGATTTTGCAAACTCAGGCGGTGGCCGTCGTGTGGCCCAACATCGGACGCTCTACAACAGCGCTTCGAACATGGTCCGCAGCCCGCAGATGCGAGCCTTCGACTTGTCGCAAGAGCGAGACGCCGTCCGCGACCGCTACGGACGAACTGCCTTCGGTCAAGGTTGTTTGTTGGCTCGTCGCTTGGTCGAAACCGGCGTAACTTTCGTCGAAGTGACGCTCGGCAACTGGGACACTCACCTGGATAACTTCAACCGCACCAAGACGCTCATCCAACAAGCCGACCCCGCTGTCGCGGCGTTGGTCGCGGACTTGAAAGCACGCCGGATGCTGGACCGCACGTTGGTGATTTGGATGGGCGAGTTCGGACGAACGCCGCGGATCAACGGCCGCACGGGCCGTGACCACTATCCTCGTGCGTTCAACGTGGCGCTGGCCGGTGGCGGTATCCAAGGCGGTCGCGTCGTCGGCTCCACGAACGCTTCGGGGTCGAGCATTGCGAACCGACCGGTCACGGTGCAAGATTTGTTCTGCACGTTCTGCCACAGCCTCGGGATCAATTCGGCCCGCGAGCGAATGACTCCGATTGGTCGACCGATCAAAGTTGTGGACGGCGGACGAAAAGTCAACGAGTTATTCTAACTCCAACACAACCCACACAAAGAATCCCCCTTTTGACGACGCCCGGTGGACAACGTTTCCCGGGCGTTGTTTTTTGCGCCTTGCTCGTGTTGAATGCGATGGCATGAAGGGTGTTCTGTACATTGAGCACTCCCCCATTCACCCCCCGACCACACATCGAAACACAAAATGGCCCATTCATGCGTATTCGAATGCCGTAGAATAACAAAGCTGAGAAGTCGATTGAGTTCGTGCTACATTTAAGAGTGTTGAGTAAATATTCTCGTTCGCGGGCGGATGAATCACGTGTCGGAATGTTTGCCTTGTTCGAAACCCACGGAGCGACGACACACTACAGCTTCTGGCGTGAGTCCAAGGAATTGTGAGGACGCTCCTCATTCCCCGTGGGTTGTCAACCCACGGCAAGGATCTGTCGCCGCTACGCGGCTCAAAACAAAACTCCAAACGCCACATGACTTCTCCCCTAACGGCAATCCGTCCGAGTGAACCCGCGTTACCCAATCCCTGTCTGAACTACATATGGCAAAGAAAAAGAAAAAAGTACGCGTCGAACTCCGCAAGAATCGCACCAAACCTGCGCGCGAGAAGAACTGGACTCGCGACTACCAGGAGCACGGGTTTACCGAAGAAGCTCCCAAGACCCACGAAACTGTTCGGGCCAAGGGCGATCTCTCGCGAAAACGAACGATCATTCAGGATGACACGGACGAGCAAACCGAAGGCCAAGAACACGTTGAAATGCCGTCGGTCGACATCGAAGAATGTCAGGCCGGTCGCGTGTTGCGTGTCCACGGCCTGTTGAGCATCGTCGAAACCGAAGAAGGCACGCAGTACAAATGCACCGTCCGAAGAGTCCTGCGGAACTTGGTCACCGACGAGCGGAACATCGTGGCTCCGGGCGACTACGTCAAATTCTCACTCGTGACTGACGACGAGGGCGTCATCGAACGCGTCGAGGCCCGCCACGGGTTGTTGACTCGCGCGTCACGGAACCGCGAACACGTCATTGTTGCCAACGTCGACCAAGTCGTCATCGTCATCGCGCTTGTCGAACCCGACCTGAAGCCGCACCTCATTGATCGCTACCTCGCCAGCGCCGAACAGGGCGAAATCAAACCCATCATCTGCCTCAACAAAGTCGACCTCGTCGACCCCGCCGAATTCCAACACCTCGTCGGCTACTACAGTCAGTTGGGAATACCGACATTGCTCACTAGCGCGCAGTCCGGCGCTGGTGTCGATCGGTTGCGAGAACTCCTTCGCGGAAGACAGACCGCCTTCTCCGGCCAAAGTGGAGTTGGTAAATCTTCTTTGCTCAACGCAATCCAGCCCGAGTTGGGTCTGTGTGTTGGAGAGGTGAGCGACATGATCCTGAAGGGCCGCCACACGACGACGACGGC